>JBCDCW010000030.1:0-20673 GCA_039180995.1 Pseudomonadota bacterium | reverse complement strand
GTTTGCGACCTGACGGGCAAAGCCCATCTCGTGGGTCACGCAGAGCATCGTCATCCCCTCTTCCGCGAGCTCGATCATGGTGTCGAGCACCTCTTTGATCATCTCGGGGTCGAGCGCTGAAGTCGGTTCGTCAAAGAGCATGATGCGTGGCCGCATACAGAGCGAGCGCGCAATCGCCACCCGCTGCTGCTGACCACCCGAGAGCTGGCCGGGGTATTTGTTGGCCTGATCGGGGATCTTCACCTTCTCCAAGAAGTGCATCGCCGTTTCTTCGGCTTCCTTCTTGGGCGTCTTGCGCACCCAAATCGGCGCAAGCGTCAGATTATCCAGCACGGTCAGATGCGGGAACAAGTTGAAGTGCTGAAAGCACATGCCGACCTCGGACCGGATCTTGTCGATGTTTTTCAGGTCCGACGACAACGGCACACCGTCCACCACGATCGAGCCCTGCTGATGCTCTTCCAGCGCGTTGATACAGCGGATCAGCGTCGACTTGCCCGACCCCGACGGGCCGCAGATTACAATCCGCTCGCCCCGCTGCACGGTCAGGTCGATGTCACGCAACACATGGAACGATCCGTACCATTTGTTCATGTTGTCGATTTCGATGGCGACCTCGTCGCTCACCGTCATCTGGGCGGGGGTGTTGGTATCCAGAGCGGCCATATCAGCCTCCTATCGGTGATCGGTGGTGAGCTGCCGCTCAAGCCACTGCGAATATTGCGAGATGCCGTAGCAGACGGGGAAGAACAGAAGGCAGGCAAAGGCCCAAAGTTCCCAATAGACCCCCGCCCAATCGGTCGAGGACAGGATCGGCCCCCGGATCATGCCAACCAAGTCAAACATCGAGATGACCGAGACCAGCGTCGTGTCCTTGAACAGACCCACGGCCACATTCACGATGCCGGGGATACTGATTTTTAACGCCTGCGGCAGTATGATGAGTCGCATCGCCTGGGGATAATCCAGGCCGAGCGAATCTGCGGCCTCGTATTGCCCCTTTGGAAGCGCGGCCAAACCACCGCGGATCACTTCGGCGATATAAGCCGACGAGAACATGGTGATCATGATGATCACCCGCAGGATCAAGTCGAGATTGGATTCGGGCGGCAGGAAGTATGCCAAGACCACGTTCGCCACGAACAGCAGCGTGATCAACGGCACCCCCCGTACGAACTCGATGAAGACCACGCAAAAGCCCTTGACGATGGGCAGCCGAGACTGCCGCCCCAAGGCCAGAACGATCCCGATGGGGATCGACAACGAGACGCAGATCACACCCAGGATCAGGTTCAGCATGAACCCACCCATCTGGCGCGATGGCACGGGCTCGATGGCCAGCACGGTCTGGAACTCCTCGGCGATGGTGCCGCCCATCGACCAAGCCACGAGCGCCGCAACCGCCCCGGCCAGCAGCGCCAGCACGAAACCCCGCTTCTCCAAGGCCTTAAACGCAGCATAACCGACCAACAGGCCGATGGCCGCAAAGATCGACGACAGCAAAGTGCCACCCCAGATCAGCCAATAAGCCACGAAGGGATACAAAGCCGTCGCCGCCATGGTCCACCGCGGCAAATACATGGGGAACAACGCCGGCGGCACCGCCAGGAACAACAGCAGGAACGCCACCAGCGGGCGCCACCGCAGGTAATCGGGATATTGGAACCCGAACAACAACTGCGGCCACCGCTCGGCCAACACCGCAAAGCAACCACCCCCGCTCTCGCCCAGGATCTCCCGGCATTCCCGAATATCCGAGCCCTGCCAAGTGCCGTTCAGGATCCAGGGGATCAGCCCCGATAACAGCCAATAAACGATGAACAACCCCACCAACGTCATGACGGTGTTGACGGGCCCGGAAAACAGGTTCTCGCGCGCCCATTTCACCGCCCCGGTTTCCGCCGCTGGCGGGGGCGCCGGTGGAATTTCCTTGGTACGGACGAAGGCGACGGAGTTGGCGTGGATATCGCTCATATCAACGCTCCTTCAACGCGACGGACTGGTTGTAGACGTTCATGATCGCTGAAATCGCGAGGCTGAAAGTCAGATAGAACAGCATCAGCAACATGATGGATTCCAACGCGCGGCCCGTTTGGTTCAACGTGATCCCGCCCAATGTGCCGGTCAGGTCCATGTAGCCGACAGCGATGGCCAGCGAGGTGTTCTTGGTGATGTTCAGATATTGCGAGATCAGCGGCGGGATGATCACCCGCAGCGCCTGGGGCAACACCACCAAGGACATGATCCGATTGGGCCGCAGGCCCAGCGCCGCCGCCGCCTCGGTCTGGCCTTTCGACACCGCCAGGATGCCCGCACGCACGTTCTCGGCAATGAAAGCACCCGTATAGACCGACAGGGCAAACCAAAGCGCGATCAGCGAGGGCCGCAACAAGAACCCGCCTTCAAAACGGAAACGGCCCATCTCGGGATTTTCCATCCCAACAGGCCCGCCCAAGATCAAGTTCACGACGATCACCGGCAGGATCAGGATTGCCAACGCCGGCAACAAGACCGGCAATTCCCGGCCCTTTGTGTACAGCTCGTTGCGGGCATAGGCCCGCCATCCAAACACACCCGCGATCGAGGCGAGCAGCGTTGCCGCGATGACCCATCCCATGCCACCAAACGTCAGGCGGGGAATGAACACGCCCTGGTTGGTGGCCGCGAACATGCCGAACAGCAGCGTCCGCTCCGGCTCGGATCCGTCTCGGGGCAGCCGGAAATCCGCGATGTTGGGGAACGTATTCGCGGCCACGGTGAAGATGATGATGATCCAGATCAGCACGGGAATGTTGCGGAACATCTCGACATAGACCGACATCAACTTTTTGATGATCCAGTTGTTCGACAGGCGCAGCACGCCCGCGATCACCCCAAGAACCGTCGCCGTCACGCAGGCCAAGAAGGCCACGATCAACGTGTTGATTGCCCCGATGACAGAGGCCCGCAGATGGGTGTCCTGCGACGTGTAGGGGATCGGTTGCTGGTTGATGTCATAGCCGGCTGGGGCCTGAAGGAAGCCGAAGCTGATGCCCGCTTCCTGAAGCACGGGGTTGTTCAACGCGTTGTTGATCAGCCAGTAAAACGCCACGAACAGCGCGAACAGCGCAATGGCTTGGAACGTATAGCTGCGATACCGCGTGTCGTTGATCAGCTGGCCAAAACGAAAGCCGTCATCGACCTTCGGTGGGTCGGTTATCGTCGTCATCTGGCAATCCCCGTAATCCCGTCCGGCGATGGAAGCCTGCGGCCTCCGCGGGGTCTTTGATCGCCCCTATTTGCGTCCGGCGGGAGTGTCGTTGTTGGTCTTATGCAAGAAGGGCGCGGGATGGCCCCGCGCCCTTCTCTTTCATGTCTTACCGGAACGGCGGCGAGTAGATCAGGCCGCCGTCTGTGTATTGGGCGTTGAGCCCGCGGGCCAGGCCGATCGCGGTCGACTCGCCGATATTGGTGTCGAACACCTCACCGTAATTGCCCACGGCGGCGATGGCGTTCTTGGCCCAATCGGGGCTCAGCCCGATCATGGCGCCCAGTTCACCTTCGGTGCCCAGCAGACGGTTGATTTCCGGGTTATCGCCAGGCGCTGCGGCCATGTCTTCGACATTGCCCTGGGTGACGCCCAACTCTTCGGCCGAAATCATCGCGTTCAGGGTCCAGCGGACGATGTCGCCCCATTCGCTGTCGCCGTGGCGGACCAGCGGGCCAAGCGGCTCTTTCGAGACCACTTCGGGCATGATGGTGTAGTCATCGGGGCTCGGAAAACCCGCGCGCTGCGCGGCCAGGGCCGAACGGTCGGTGGTGTAGACGTCACAGGCGCCAGCCAAGAACTGCTGGACGGCTTCGGCGCCGGTTTCGATCGGCACGGGCTCGTAGGACATGCCGTTCACGCGGAAGAAGTCCGCGAGGTTCAGCTCGGTCGTGGTGCCGGTCTGGATGCAGACGGTCGCGCCATCCAGCTCGGTCGCCGACGACACGCCCAGATCGGACGGGACCATGAAGCCCTGGCCGTCATAGTAATTCACGCCGACGAAGTCGAACTTGAGGTCCGTGTCGCGCGAAAAGGTCCAGGTGGTGTTCCGGGCCAGCATGTCGATCTCGCCCGAGGCGAGCGAGGTGAAGCGCGTCTTGCCGGTGGTTGGCACGAACTCGACCGCGGTGGGATCGCCCAGCACGGCGGCGGCGACGGCGCGGCAAACGGCCACGTCAAAGCCCTGCCAGACACCGTCGGCATCGGGTTCGGCAAAGCCAGGAACGCCAGTGGTCACGCCGCAGTTCAGCGTCCCACGGGCCTGCACGTCTTCCAGCGTCGCGGCCGACGCGCCAGCGGCCGCCAGGCCGGCAACGGCGATCGAACCGAGAAGAATCTTCTTTTTCATAGGGTTAAAACCTCTTCCTGATGAACCGCCCGTCGAATTTTCGACGCGCGGCACCGTTCCGTTGATCGGAACGGATACTTGTATGTGAGGACGTAGTCCCACCTCACTGGCGGGAAAGAGGCCAGATGGCATTCGGAAGGTCAAGCCGATATGCTGTGAAATCAGGCAATCGCCTGTGTCTTCGGCATCCGATCCGGATGCTGCCCGCCGCGGCGGCAAGGCAAGAAACGTCACCCTAGGCGCAGCAGGTCCAGATAGCGGCACGCCTGAAGGAAGTCGGCGCGCTTAACGGCCACCCGGGCGGCTTCCTCCTCGTCCTGCCCCCATTGCTCGGCCTGCCACGTCTCGTCCACGCGGCTGCGAGCCCAGATATCATCCGCATCCTGCCCATCCAATATCGCGAGGCCCAACACGAGGCTGCCGGACAGGGAGACGAACTCGCTCAGCGCCGTCAGCTCCCACGGGGTCAGGCCGGCCACATAGGACTGCAAAATGGTCAGCCCCGCGCGGGGCTGCTGTGCAGGCATCACGCCCGATGTCGTCACCAACTGAACGCCAAACCGGCGGGCCGCCCAGTCCAACAGAGGATCCCAAGCATCAACCTGGCGGGCGATCAGACCGTCAGGTCCTTCTGCGCGGTAGCAGAGCAGGTCCGACCCGCCATAGTCCGACAGACCCGCCGCCACCTCGGCGCGCTGTGGCATGACCTTGTCCAAAGTCGCATTTGCGGCCCGGGTCAATGGCATGGACCTCGGATCGACAATCTCGACCTGGGCGCGCCATTCTTCGGCGATACCCTCGGCCAAGGCATGGCTCGGCACCGCCAGTTCCGTCTTCAGCGGCGTCCGCACAGGCCGCCCGTCCAGCCGCACCGCAAAGCCAGCCACCACGGGCTCCACATTCGCTTTGTCCCAAAACCGGCGCGCTTTCCAATCCGTCATCGCGCCATTCTCTCGATCCGATCAACCACGGCGCCGAAGCTGGACAGGATGACCTGCGCCCCGGCCTCCGTCAGACGGCTCGCCGAATGATATCCCCAATCCACCCCGATCGCCGCGACCTGGGCTCGCCGGGCCATCTCCATGTCGAAGCTCGTATCTCCGATCACCACGGCATCTATCGGATCCGTCGCCGTCTCTAGCAGGGCCCTGTTGACCATCGACGGATCGGGCTTCGAGGGGTGGAAATCGGCGCACTGGATTGTGACGAACAGATCGCCCCACCCTTGCGCCACGATCAATTGGTCAAGCCCTCGCTTCGACTTTCCTGTCGCCAGACCAAGCGCGATGCCCGAGGCTTGCAGGTGCCGCAACCCCTCCGCCACCCCGGGGAACAGCGGCAGGTCGGCGCCCGCTTGCAGGGCCGAGAGATAGGCCCTGCGATACCCGGCGATGATGTCCGCCTGCCGGTCGGTATCCTCTCCCAAAAGGTCCGCCACCATTGCCGGCAAGGACAAACCAACTCGCGACAGCACGGCATCGCGGTCTGGAACGGCCAGCCCCACGTCTTCAAACGCATGGGCCATCGTCGCGTGGATCACGCCTTGGCTGTCGGCCAGCGTGCCGTCCACATCGAAAATGGCGAGGATGTCAGGCATCGGCCTCAAACGGATCGACCGGCACGTCGAGCCCCTCCCATCCCAGCATGTCCCAGGTCTGCGCCATGTGGTCCGGCAGCGGCGCCGTCAAATGCAGGCGCGCACCCGTGATCGGATGGGTCAGTTGCAGGCTGCGGGCGTGCAGATGCAGCTTGCGGCTGATCTCGCCGCCAAGCTGCGCGCCCCAGCCGTCGCCCATATTTTCTTGTCCCGAGCCGCCGTACTTGCCGTCGCCCACGATCGGATGTCCCAGCTCGGCCATGTGCGCGCGCAGTTGATGGGTGCGTCCGGTCACTGGCACCAGGGCCAGCCAGGCGGCCCGCGCGCCCAGGCTTTCCAAGACGGCGTAGTCGGTGGTGGCGTTCTTGGCGCCCTTCACATCCGGCACCTCGTCGGGATGGACGGCGCGCATCTTTTCGCCCCCGTCGCCACCGCCGCCGGATTTGACCAGGCCATACCGCACCGTTCCCATGCGCGGGTGCGGAACGCCGGCGACCGCGGCCCAATAGATCTTGCGCGTCTCCCGATCCCGGAAGGCCTCTGACAGGGCTGCCGCGGTCAGACGGTTGCGGGCCATGATCAGAATGCCGCTGGTATCCTTGTCCAGCCGATGCACCAGCCTCGGCTGCTCGTCGGCGTCGAAGCGCAGCGCATCGCCCAGCCCGTCCACATGCCGCACCTGGCCCGAGCCCCCCTGCGATGCCAATCCCGGCGGCTTGTTCAGCGCCAGAATATGCGCGTCGCGATACAACACGCAGGCCCGGATCATCTCCGCATTGGCCTGGGTTACCTTCTCGCGCCGGGGGGCCGCCGGGGCGCGGTCGTCGGGCAGCGGCGGGACCCGCACGCTCTGCCCATCCTGCACCCGGGTCGAGGCCTTAACCCGCCCGCCATCGACGCGCAGGTCGCCCTTGCGACACATCTTTTCGACCGCGCCTTGGGTCACCTGTGGGAACCGCCGACGCAGCCAGCGGTCCAAACGCTGGTCGCCCTCGCCCGTCGCAACCTGAACGTGCTGCACGCCGCTCATGCCAGCCCCCTCGCCAACCAGACGCCCAGGGCTAGGGCCGCGACGGCGCCCCCGACCGACAGCCCGACATAGAGGGTCGCTTGGCCCATCTGCCCGCGTTCGATCAACGTCACCGTCTCTAGCGAGAAAGCCGAAAAGGTGGTGAACCCACCCAGCACGCCGGTCAGCAGGAACGGCTCCCACCCTTTCAGCCCCCTCGTGCCGAGCCACACGACCAGAAGGCCCATCAGGAACGAGCCGATCACGTTGGCCGAGAGCACCGCCACCGGAAATCCCGGCCGCGCCAAGTGCGCACCGATCAGGAACCGGGCCGACGCGCCCAGCGCGCCGCCCAGGGCGACCGAGAGGAGGGGGGACATCATGCGCGTCCTGTCTGCCCCACCCACGGCGAAGTCAACCTTTGCCGCGCTTGGCGCGCTGCTCCACGAACCAGTCCAAACGCCGCCCCAGCTCGCGTTCGAAGCCGCGATCTACCGGCACATAATAGACAGGTCGCTTCATATCGTCGGGAAAGTAGGTCTGCCCCGAGAAGCCGTCAGCCTGATCGTGATCATAGGCGTAGCCCTGGCCGTAGCCCTGCTCTTTCATCAGCTTGGTCGGCGCGTTCAGGATATGCTTGGGCGGAGGCTCGGACCCGGTCTCGCCCGCGCCTTTCATCGCCGCCTTATAGGCCACGTACCCGGCATTGGATTTGGGAGCCAGCGCCAGATACAGCACCGCATTCCCCAAGGCCTGCTCCCCCTCGGGCGAACCCAGCCGCTCATAAACCTCCCAAGCCTGCAAGCAGAGCGCCTGCGCCTGCGGATCGGCCAGGCCGACATCCTCGACCGCCATTCGCGTGATCCGGCGCGCCAGATAGCGCGGATCCTCGCCGCCCTTCAGCATGCGCGCCAACCAATACAGCGCCGCATCCGGATCGCTGCCGCGCACCGATTTGTGCAGCGCCGAAATCAGGTTGTAGTGGCTGTCGCCCGACTTGTCGTATTGCGCAGCCCGCTTCTGGAGCCGTGCGGCCAGGGTCGGTGCATCCACCGGGTCGCTCGCGCCCCAACCATGGACCTGCTCGATCAAGTTCAGCAGCGCCCGGCCATCGCCATCTGCCATCTCCTGCAAGGTCTCGCGCGCCGGGCCCTTTAGGGGCAGCTTGCCGCCCAACTCCGCCTCGGACCGCTGGGTCAGCAATTCCAGATCCTTCAACGTCAGCCTTTGCAGCGTAAGAACCTGCGCCCGGCTCATCAGGGCCGCATTTAGCTCGAAAGACGGATTCTCGGTCGTCGCCCCCACCAGCGTGATCGTCCCGTCTTCCATATGCGGCAGGAAACCATCCTGCTGGGCCTTGTTGAAGCGGTGGATCTCGTCGACGAACAGAAGCGTGCCCTGCCCATTCGCCCGTCGGTTCCGCGCCGTGTCGAAGACTTTCCTGAGATCGGCCACACCCGTGAAGATCGCGCTGATCTGCACGAAATGCAGCCCGACCCGGTCAGCCAGAAGGCGAGCGATGGTCGTCTTGCCGACACCCGGCGGCCCCCACAGGATCAGACTGGGCAACGTGCCGCGCAACATCACCGTCAGCGCACCATCCTCGGCCAGCAGATGCCCCTGCCCCACCACCTCGGCCAGGGTCGCCGGCCGCAGCCGGTCCGCCAGCGGGCCGGGCCGGGTCCGGTCTTCGGCATCGAGCGGCGGCGGCGTGGTATCGAAGAGATCGGCCATATTAGGCCAGATAAACGTGAAAGGGCCGCGGTCCAACCCGCGGCCCCCCAACCTTTGAAGGTACCCCGCCGGGGGGCCGTCAGTGCATCTTCATCGCCATGGAGGACCGAACACAGACGCAATCGACACCGTCGATGTCGCGAACCGGACCCACCGGCTCCCATTCTAGACCAAGGCGCCGAGCCAGGCGGGCCGAACTGGTCGGGACGATCGCCAGGATCGAACTGGCGCCCAGTTCGCGACCCGTGGTGACCATCTGACTCATCAGTTGCGCCTGGACGCGCACCCGCATTGAGGCGGGCACGTCGTCGCACACGAAGACCCGGCTGCCTTCCCAGACATGGCTGGCCACCGGCGCCTCGTCCCACATCAGGTCTTGCGGGATCGAGCCCAGCAACCCCTGCTGCGCGTCACGGATCATGTAGCTATAGACACCACAACGATGAGTTGTCGGCGTCAGGCGGACACCCGCCAGGATCCGTCCATATTCGTGAACCGCGACCCAGCGGCTGGCTGGCGTGTCATATTGGTCGAATTCCATCCCGTCAGCCTGGGGCAGGTCCCAGCGGGCCTGTTGGATGAAGGTACGATGGCGCGCACGGAGCAGGTCGGTGAAGAGCGGTCCGTGAGCGTGGAGGTTGTCAAAAGACAGGGTGGTGACTTGCATGACAATAGGTTCCTTTACCGGTTGTCGTTAAGGTGACACCAGCGGACCGGGGGATGCTCGCAATGTGGGATTCGGCTGGAGTGCTAGATCAGCCTGTATTCTCTCGCCATTCTTAGTGCCTCGGCCGTGGTCCTTGCGCCCAGCTTTTCGCGGGCGGACGAAAGGCGCGCTTTCAGCGCGCTTTCCGAAATTCCGATCTTCGCAGCCGCGGCGGTGTGCCGGTGGCCGTTGCCCAGCAATCGTAGGGCTTCAATCATCGCAGGGGTCAGGTCGTCAGCGGGGGCACCGATCTCATGCAACGTGTTGGTGATGTCCGCGACCTCGTCGATCTCGGTCTCCGTGAACTCCCGGTCGCCACGCGCGACGCCCACCAATGTCCGCGACGTTATTTTGCCGCAGGAGACGGTGGCCCCGTAGGTCAAGCCGTGTTTGGCAGCGAGATCGAGCAGACCAAAAGGATCCGGCAACGTGATTTCGCTCCACCGGGTCTGCCCGGTCGTACTGATTCCCCAAAACACGAGAGGGTCGCGTAATTGGTAGGAGTTCTTATTGTAGAGATCCTGCCAGTCTTCGGGAAAGGTCGACCTGTAAAACATGGGAGATGCGAACCGAATATGAAGACCAATGCCGTATCCCAGCGGAGACAGGTCATCGAGCTTCTGCAGGTAGGTCACCATGAGGCGGCGTCTTTCGGACATGTCTTTTTAGACAAGTTGATGGAAACCGGGTCAACCGAATATCCAAGCGTTTAAACCGCCACAGTGGTTAACAAACTATGAACGACCGAATTCACCCCGATGTGTTCGCGCGAGTGCTTCGCCTTGATGACAACCGTAGGGCTGAATTGTTGGAAGCATTGGGTGACGATCCCGTCTCTCAAGAGGGTTTATCGCGCATCTTGGACGAAATGGACATGAAAGAGAGACGGGAACGCGTTGGAATGGGACGTCGCCCAAGTTGACGCAAGGTCATCTTCGAGTTCAAAAAAGGCCCCGTCTTTCCAGACGGGGCCTTTTTTATTCTGAATGTTTCGGAACGCTACGCGTCCTCGGACTCTTCGGCCTCCAGCCGGGCCCGATCGGCGGCGCCTTTCGCGTCCACGTCGCGGTCGACCAATTCGATGATCGCCATCGGTGCCATGTCGCCATAGCGGAAACCGGCTTTCAGCACACGGACATACCCACCCTGACGATCCGCGTACCGCGGAGCGAGCACATCCATGAGCTTGGTGACGGCAGCCTCATCATGCAGACGCGACGCCAGAAGGCGGCGCGCATGCAGGTCGCCGCGCTTGGCCAGGGTGATCATCTTTTCGACGACCGGGCGCAATTCCTTGGCCTTGGGCAAAGTGGTCTTGATCTGCTCATGCTCGATGAGCGAGGCAGACATGTTCTTGAACAGCGACTTGCGGTGTTCATGGGTGCGGTTCAGGCGGCGATATCCGCGGGCATGGCGCATGGGGTGACTCCTAGATTTTATACTTTGTCCGGGATCCGTGCGTTGCGGATCCCTCCTTATTGGGGCGGAATTGCCCAGATCGGGGAGATGGGGCAATGGCCCCATCACGCCCTCAAAAGTTGTCTTCGAACTTCTTGGCCAGGTCCTCGATGTTCTCGGGCGGCCAGTCGACGATATCCATCCCGAGATGCAGGCCCATGCCGGACAGCACTTCCTTGATCTCGTTCAGCGATTTGCGTCCAAAGTTCGGGGTTCGGAGCATCTCGGCCTCGGTCTTCTGGATCAGATCACCGATATAAACGATGTTGTCGTTCTTCAGGCAGTTCGCAGAGCGCACCGACAGTTCCAACTCGTCCACCTTCTTTAGAAGCAGCGGGTTGAACTCCAGATCGTCCTCAGCGGTGTCGCCGCGGGCGGCTTCGGGCTCGTCGAAGTTGACGAAGATCTGCAACTGGTCCTGGAGGATCCGCGCAGCATAGGCCACGGCATCGTCGGGCGCGAGCGAGCCGTCCGTCTCCAGCTTCAGGGTCAGCTTGTCGTAGTCGAGCACCTGCCCCTCACGGGTCGGCTGCACCTCATAGGAGACCTTCTTGACAGGCGAATAGATCGCGTCGATCGGGATCAGGCCGATCGGCGCATCCTCGGGCTTGTTCTTCTCGGCCGAGACGTAGCCCTTCCCGGAATTGACGGTCAATTCCATGTAGAGATCGGCGCCGTCGTCCAAGTGACAGATCACGTGGTCGCGGTTCAGGACTTCGATGCCGTTAGATTCGCTGATGTCACCGGCGGTGACGACCATCGGACCCTTGGCCGAGATCGACAGACGCTTGGGGCCCTCGACCTCCATCTTCAGGCTCACGCCTTTCAGGTTCAGGATGATGTCGGTGACGTCTTCGCGCACGCCGGACACGCTGCTGAACTCGTGCAGGACGTTGTCGATCTGCACCGAGGTGATGGCGGCGCCTTGCAGCGACGACATCAGGACCCGGCGCAGCGCGTTGCCGAGCGTCAGGCCAAAGCCCCGCTCCAACGGTTCGGCCACGACGGTGGCCTGGCGGGCCGGGTTGTTGCCCGGACGAACATCAAGCTGTGCGGGCTTGATGAGTTCTTGCCAATTCTTGTGGATCATATGCCCATCCCTCCATTCCTGTCTCGCGCCGGGGCGGCTTGGCGGAGACTCCCGAGGTGTTTCAAACGGCGCGGCGGGGCCGCCCGCCATGGCAGCCCCGTCGGATAATCGTAATGCGGTCAGACGCGGCGACGCTTGGGCGCGCGGCACCCGTTATGGGCAATCGGCGTCACATCGCGGATCGCGGTGATCTGCAGACCGACGGCGGCCAGGGCGCGCAGCGCGCTCTCGCGACCGGAGCCCGGGCCTTGAACCTCAACCTCAAGGGTCTTCATCCCGTGCTCCTGCGCTTTCTTGCCCGCGTCTTCGGCGGCCATCTGGGCGGCGTAGGGGGTCGACTTGCGCGAGCCCTTGAAGCCCATGGTCCCGGCCGAGGACCAGGAAATCGCGTTTCCTTGCACGTCCGAGATCAGGATCTTGGTGTTGTTGAACGACGAGTTCACATGCGCCACACCGGCGGCGATGTTCTTGCGTTCCTTGCGCTTCGGGGCGCGGCGGGTTTCACGTGCCATGTCTCAGCCCCTCACTTCTTCTTGCCGGCGATGGCCTTGGCGGGCCCTTTGCGCGTGCGCGCATTCGTGTGCGTCCGCTGACCACGGACCGGCAGGTTCCGGCGATGGCGCAGGCCGCGATAGCAGCCCAGATCCATCAGACGCTTGATGTTCATCTGCGTGTCGCGGCGCAGGTCGCCTTCGACCGTGACGTTCGCGTCGATGAATTCGCGGATCGACAGGACCTCGGCATCCGAGAGTTCGTTCACGCGGCGGGCGCCGTCGATGCCGACCGCTTCGATGATTTCCTTGGCCTTGGACGGGCCGATGCCCGTGATGTAGGTGAGGGCGATCGGAACCCTCTTCCCCGTGGGGATGTTAACGCCAGCGATACGAGCCAAAAGGTTGTCCTTCTCGTGTTGCGGGTCCGTGGTTCCAGACCCTTTTTTCACAACGGGCCGGACGAACGATCCGGCCAAAACAGATCACCGGGAATCGAGCGATTCCCGGCGGAGACTGCGACTTAAGGCCGGAGCGGAGGGAGGTCAACCACCCGGGTGAACCGTGTCAAGAACTTTATTCCGCAGGGGGGCACCCCCCGGGCACCTGGCGTACACCCCCCGTACAGACGCGCGTCTGTACGGTTTCGTTCATCTTCCGTTAACCAACGCCAGAAACCGCTTGGTCGCGACTCGTCGATCCGTCCAAAGCAGACCCGATCGCACCGGCCACGACGCCGATATCGCCCAGGCCATCCACGGATCGCAAAGCGCCCGCATGATGATAGTAGCCGATCAAGGGCGAGGTCTTCTTATAATACTCCATCAGCCGGACGCGCAGGCTGTCTTCGTTGTCGTCCGCGCGGACGGGCTGACCGGCTGCGGCCGCATCGCGGGCGCGGCCGACGATCCGGTCCACCAGGATATCGTCGTTGACCTGCAACTCGATCACGGCGTCGAGTTTCGCGCCTTTGCGGGCGAGCAACGCGCCCAGCGCGTCGGCCTGACCCAACGTGCGTGGAAAGCCGTCGAAGATAAAGCCGCCGTGATCGGCGCCCCTATCGATTTTCTCTTCGATGAGGCCGATCACGATCTCGTCGGTCACCAGTTCCCCGGCATCCATGATCGCGGCGACCTTGTCGCCCATCTCCGTCCCGGACGACCGCGCTTCGCGCAGCATGTCGCCGGTCGAAAGCTGGATCATTCCCCGCTCCTCCACGAGCCGCTGCGCCTGGGTCCCCTTCCCGGCGCCGGGCGGCCCCAGCAGAATGATGTTCATCTACGTGCTGTCCCTTTCTTGCGCCCGCGGTTCTTGCCGCGCAGCTGGCTCTTCTCGATCAAGCCCTCGTATTGGTGGGCCAGGAGATGAGACTGCACTTGTTGGATCGTGTCCATCCCCACGGAGACGATGATCAGGATCGAGGTGCCGCCGAAATAGGCGGTTATGGCCAGCTCCGTGCGTACCATTTCGGGGATGAGACACACCAAAGCGAGGTAGCCGGCGCCCAAGACCAGGATGCGGTTGACGATATATTCCAGGTGTTCGGCTGTCCGTTTGCCGGGGCGCACGCCAGGAATGAAGCCATTCTGGTTCTTCAGGTTATCGGCCACGTCGTCGACCTTGAAGGACACGTTGTGGGTGTAGAAATACGTGAAGAAGATGATCATGCTCGCGAAGAACAGCAGGTAGAGTGGCTGACCGGGCCCGAAATAGGCCAAGAGCAGCGACATAACCGGACCAGCATTTTCCTGCCCCGAGAAGGTGCTGACCGTCGTGGGCAGCAGCAGGAGCGACGAGGCGAAGATGGCCGGGATCACACCCGCCGGGTTCACCTTGATCGGCAGGTGGCTGGAGCCGCCGTCATAGACCTTCATGCCGACCTGGCGGCGCGGATATTGGATATGCACCTTCCGCAGAGATCGTTCCATGAAGACGACGAAGAAGAGCGTCACCGTCAACATCAGCACGACGCCCAGGATCACCGCCGTCGACAGCGCGCCGGTCCGGCCCTGTTCGAAGAACTGGGCCAGGGCGCCCGGAAGCTCCGCCACGATGCCCACGAAGATGATCAGCGAGATGCCGTTGCCGATGCCCCGCGCCGTGATCTGTTCGCCCAGCCACATCAGGAACATGGTCCCGCCGACCAGCGTGATCACGCAAGCGGCGCGGAAGAACCAGCCGGGATCGGCCACGAGACCGCCCGCTTCCAGCGAGACGGCCAGGCCATAGGCCTGGATCGTCGCCAGACCCACCGTGCCGTAGCGGGTGTATTGGTTAATCTTCTTGCGGCCCTGTTCGCCCTCTTTTTTCAGCTGTTCCAGCTGCGGGACCATGGCCGTCATCAGCTGCACGATGATCGACGCCGAGATATACGGCATGATCCCAAGCGCGAAGACCCCCATCCGGCCGATGGCCCCGCCGGTGAACAGGTTCAGAACGCCGCCCAGACCGGCCGCCGCCTGCTCCACGAAATCGCGCAGGGCGACGGCGTCGATACCAGGGACGGGGATGTAGGTGCCGATGCGGTAGATGATCAGCAGGCCGATCGTGAACAGGATGCGCTGGCGTAGCTCTTTGGCTTTGCCGAAGGCGCCCCAGCTCATGTTCGAGGCCATCTGCTCTGCTGCCGATGCCATGCGCGGTCCTCTTAGGTCAGAGACGCCGCCCGCAGGTCTTCCCCGGGGGCGGCGCCTGGAAAGCTTGATTGGCGATGTAAGCGGCCTAGCGCCCGCTCACAACCGCTTACTCGGCCGCAGCCGGAAGCGTGATCGAACCGCCCGCCTTTTCGACCGCCTCGACGGCGCCTTTCGAGGCGCCGGTGACGGTGATGGTGGCCTTGGCGGTCAACTCGCCCTTGCCCAGCACGCGGACCCCGTCCAGCTTGCGCCGCACGACGCCGGCCTCGACCAGCGCGTCCTCGGTGACGTTGGCGGCATCCAGCTTGCCCGCGTCGATGAACTGCTGGATCTTGCCCAGGTTCACCACGGCGAAGGACTTCCGGTTCGGCTTGTTGAAGCCGCGCTTGGGCAGCCGCTGATAGAGCGGCATCTGCCCGCCCTCGTAGCCCTTGATCGCCACGCCCGAGCGGGATTTCTGGCCCTTGATGCCCCGTCCACCGGTCTTGCCGATGCCGGAGCCCGGGCCGCGGCCGACCCGCTTGGGCTTGTGCGTCGCGCCGGGATTGTCGCGCAGTTCGTTCAATCTCATGTCGCTTCTCCTTTGGCCGGAAGCGCCCCCGAAGCGATGATGGGGCGAACGCGGCGTTACCTATGGTGCAAAATGCACCGCGCGGCCCTACACCCCGTTGCCGCGTCCCGCAAGCCCCTGGGCCTAGCCCACGGGCGGATTCCGCCACGTCGTTGGCTTGAACGGCCGTGCCAAGGCCCGGTCCACCATCTCCAACCGATCCTGGCCGTAGAACATGTCGCCATTGACGATATATGTCGGTGATCCCATGACACCGCGGGCGACTGCATCGGCTCCGTTCGCCGCGTAGCGGGCCGCCAAATCCGGCGCCCGAGCCCGCGCCAACAGATCGGGCCCCTGCCCCAAACCCTCGGCGATCCGCATCAGCGTCGCGTCGTCCGACAGATCCGCATCGTCGCGCCAATGCGCCCCCAAGATCGCATGGGCCATCGCATCCACCGCGGCCCCGCGGTCCCCGAGCGCCAGGATCATCCCGCTGGCCAGACTGTAGTCGGCGTCGTGATGCGTCGGCCGAAAGGATAGGACGTCGACCCCGCGCCATTCGGCCCAGCGCTCGATCTCGCGCCCGAAGAAGTAATCCACATGGGCTTGGGTCCGATCCCGGAACGGCCGCGACCCCTGTGCCTCGACCACCGGCGAGAGCGGGATCGGCCGATGCACCAGCATCGCGCCCCGATCCGCACAAATCTTCATCACCTGCGCGGAACCCAGCCAGGCAAAGGCGGAATGTGCTGAATAGAAGTACTCGATCTCGACCATCCGTTGCATCTTAGTTGCCCCCGCTTGCCCAGGCGAGCCGTCGCTGGCACCGTGCGGCCATGCGTGCCATGATCCTTGCCACAGCCTTCGCCACCGCCCTGGCCCCGCTCGCCCGGGCCTCTTGTGCGACCGACGCGATGCTGGTCTTCGACGGTTCGGCCTCCATGGCCGAGATCGGCTTCGACCCGACCAACCCGACCCGCATCGAAGAGGCCCGCACCGCCATCACCCGGGCCATGCCTTTGGTCGAGCCCCATCGCCGCATCGGCCTGCTGACCTATGGGCCGGGTGGCGACACGTCCTGTTCGGGCCTGCGGATCCACTTTCCGCCCATGGACCGCGCCGCCGCCGCCACCATCGCCGAGGTCGAGGCCCTGCGCCCCGACGGCCTGACACCGCTGGCCGCTTCGGTCGAAGTGGCCGCGGAGCTTCTGAACTACCGCACCGATCCGGCCATCGTCGTCCTGGTCACCGACGGCAACGAGACGTGCGGCGGCCGCCCCTGCACCCTGTCGAACCGCCTGGCCGCCCAAGCCGCGGATCTGACGATCCACGTCATCGGCTTCCGGGGCGAAGGCAATATCTTCGTTTGGAACAACCCCGAGCAGCAGCGCTTCGCCTCGGACACGGTGGCCAAATGCCTGGCGGATCGCACCGGCGGGTTGTTCGTGGCGACCGAGACCGTGGACGACCTGGTCGTCGCGCTGCAACAAACCCTCGGCTGTCCCCTGACCGGTCAGGCCGCGGGGACTCGACGCCCGGCATGACCGATATCCTGACCGTTACGTTGAACCCGGCGCTGGATCTGTCGACCGAGGCACCGGCCGTCATCCCCGACCGCAAGCTGCGCTGTTCGGCGCCGCTGATCCATCCGGGCGGCGGCGGGGTGAACATCTCGCGCGCCATCGCCAATCTGGGGGGCACGTCGCGCGCCCTGCTGGCCTCGGGCGGGCCGACGGGCCAGGAACTGGTTCGATTGATCGAGGCCGAGGGGCTGGCGCCCGAACCCTTGGGCGTCGACCATCCGACCCGCCAATCGGTCAGCGTCCTGGATGATGCCACCGGCCTGCAATACCGGTTCATGATGCCGGGCCCGGCCTGGACGGAAATCGACGCGGCGACCGCGCGGGCCACCATCCTGTCCGCCGTCACGCCCGGCGCGCTGGTGATCCCCTCCGGGTCGCTGCCGCCGGGTGTCTCGGTGGATTATCTGTTGTCGCTGGCGCCCGAGATCACGGCGACCGGTGGCCGCCTGATGCTCGACACGTCCGGTCCGGCGCTGGACCGCGCGGCCGAAGCCCGCGCTGGGCTCTATGTGTTGCGGATGGACACGGTGGAAGCCGAGGAATTGACCGGCCGCCGCCTGACGGCCCTGTCGGATATGGCCGACCTAGCCAAATCCTTGCGCGGCTCGGGCGCCGCCGAGATCGTGATGGTCGCCGCCGGCGCCCAGGGCACGGTGATCGCCTGCGACGCCTGGACCGGTCTGACCCGCCCGCCCGTCGTCGTCCCCCGGTCGAAGATCGGCGCGGGCGACAGCTTCGTGGCCGCCTTCGCGATGTCGCTGGCGCGCGGCGAGGACCCGGTCACCGCGTGCTGCTGGGGGACGGCGGCGGCGGCGTCCGCAGTGCAGGAGGAGGGCACGCGGCTGTGTCAGCGGGCGGATGTGGAGCGGTTCTTTGGGGCGGTGGAGCGGATGGGGTTGTGACCTTTACTTTCCAAACAGCCGCGAGATCATTTTCCGATGTGTCTCTGGGCAAAGGCGGATACGAAGGCGCCGAGGCTACCAGAGAAAATTACCGTCTGGATCTTTGAAAGTTGCTCCTCCGAGAGCCAGGTCAACGGCGTCAAAAAATGCACCATCCAGACCGTCATGCTAGCGACGAAAACAACCGAAAAGAACCACATAAGGCAGATTGATATGTACCCTGAGTGCCGAAGAAGTGCCTGTGTCGCGGCGTTTCTTGTGCCTTGGAGCGCCTCTTCATTCGGCCAACTCGATGCTTCCGCTTTTGCTTGAGGATCGTTCTGCCAGTCTTGCCTCTCAACCCATTCAGGTGGTGGAGGAGGTGGGGCGTCGTCTTGCATCGAGACCGTTCCGGTAGTGCTGCGCGATAAGCTCATCTGGGATCACGATACCCAGGACTCCTGGCTTAAAGACCTGACTCCAAGGCGTTCCAGGCATGTGCGTTAGATTGGAAAGAGCGATCCCGGAAAAACTACCATACCGCTCGACGACCCCATCAAGAAAGCTCTCGTGTTCAGGGTGACTTAGAGAACCGTCAGAAATGAATCCTGGGCCAATCTTCTCGCGGCCAAAGTGCTTTGTTGCATGATAAAGTGCTGGAATGACCGGCCCATACTTCCACGCTTCCACACGGTCTTCGAAAAGCCGCTCCCCACGCATGGCAAGATGCCAGCCGTAAGAGATATAGGCTAACTTCATCAATTGCATGGGCGTCAAAGAAAGCCCACGACGCTTCGCCAGTTTGAGAATATCGTCTGCGATCGCAGTGACTGACACGATGTATCACCTCCCGCGGTCTACATAACAACTATCAGTAGAATGTAAAAGTTCACAACTTATGAACACGCCCCGGCCGTCTCCGACCGGGGCACCTCATTCCGTAGCGTGGGTGAAACCCACCGCGCGCTAAACCCTCAGCCCTTCTCCTCCACGATCTCCACCATATGCGGGATCTTGGCGATCATGCCGCGGACCGAAGGGGTGTCCTCCAGTTCGCGGGTGCGGTGCATCTTGTTGAGGCCCAGCCCGATCAGCGTCGCGCGCTGGTCGGCGGGGCGGCGGATCGGGGAGCCGATCTGTTTGACGACAATGGTCTTTGCCATGGATCAGGCCTCCTCGGTGGCGGCTTCGGCGGCGGGCTCGGCGTCAGCCTGGGGCTGACCCTCGTCGCGCTTGGGCAGGATGTCGGCGACCTTTTTGCCCCGGCGCTGGGCGACCGAGCGAGGCGAGGCCTCTTTCTTCAGACCGTCCAGCGTGGCGCGGATCATGTTGTAGGGGTTCTGGGAGCCGATGGACTTGGACACGACGTCCTTGACGCCCAGCATCTCGAACACGGCGCGCATCGGGCCACCGGCGATGATGCCGGTGCCTTCCGGGGCGGTGCGCATGACGACGCGGCCGGCGCCGTGGCGGCCCTCCATGTCGTGGTGCAGCGTGCGACCATCGCGCAGCGGCACGCGGATCATCTGGCGCTTGGCCTGCTCGGTGGCCTTGCGGATGGCCTCGGGGACCTCTTTGGCCTTGCCCTTGCCGAAGCCCACGCGGCCCTTCTGGTCGCCCACGACGACGAGCGCCGCGAAGCCGAAGCGTTTGCCGCCCTTGACGGTCTTCGACACGCGGTTGATCGCCACGAGGCGGTCGGCGAATTCCGGGATTTCGTCCCGATCCCGGCCGCGTCCGCGGCCTCTGTTGTCGTCTCTTGCCATGCGGCATCTCCTGATCTCGAGGGCGTTTGACCCCAATTTGTACAATCCTGGTGGCGCCTGAACCCAATTCGTACAGACCGCCCCGGATCATCGAGGGGGCGGCGACCGCCCCCTGCGCGTCACATCTTCCCGGCTTCCGGGTTCTCCAAAGCATCGACCCGCCGTGACAAGACCCGGAGACGGTCCAGAGCCTGCTCCGTATTCTTGGCAACGTAGCTGACGCCGTTCTCCAGGTTCTCCATGCGCCGGTTCAAGTCATCGAAGCGTTGCTCATGGTCTTCCAACCTGAGATGGATGGCGTCCATCCGGCGATCCACATGATCGAACCGCGCGGTGAACGTCTCGTCCATCGCGTCGATCCGGTCGTTGACGGCTTTCAGGCCGTCTAGGACTGCCTTCTTGAACGCTTCGTCGTCCATCAGAACTTCAGCCCGCCTTCCCGCGCGGCATCGGCCAGGGCCTTTACCTTGCCGTGGAAGAGGAAGCCGCCGCGGTCGAAATAGACATCTTCCACGCCGGCCTTCTTGGCCCGCTCGGCGATCGCCGCGCCGACCTTGGCGGCGGCCTCGACGTTGTTCTTGCCGGCCAGGCCGATCTCCTTGTCCATGGTGGACGCCGAGGCGAGCGTCTTGCCCGCCACGTCGTCGATCACCTGAACGGAGATGTTCTTGTTGGAGCGATGCACCGACAGGCGCGGACGCCCGGCGGCCATCTTGCGAAGCTTGTTCCGGACGCGCAGGCGGCGCTTGAGGAACAGATCCCGTTTGCTGTTTGCCATCTGACTGGTCCTTAC
>JBCDCW010000029.1:0-20674 GCA_039180995.1 Pseudomonadota bacterium | reverse complement strand
TCCAATTGACCCGGACCAGCGTCGATACCGGCGCCCAGGGCAATCGCGGCTGGCGGGCCAACAACACCGATTACACCTATCGCGTGCAGGTCACGGCCGAGAACGGCTCGGATCTGACCCTGGAAGCGGCCACGACGCTCAATCAGGGCACCCATGACGAATTCCTGGGCATCGACAATGTGGATGTCGGGGGCGTCAACCAGCAATAGACCGCGTCGCGCCCCGCCCGCGGGCCGGTGATCCCGGTCGGCGGGCGGCGCTTCGCGACGGGGCCTGCCGGGCGCGGGCCTCACTTGTTCTTCAGGGCGGCCAGGGCGGCGAAGGGGTTGTCGGGGTCGATGGCCTTTTCGCGCTTGGGCTTGGCCTCGTAGGTCTTGGGGCCGCCATCCTTGCGCGGGCCCTTGGGCCCCTTGCCCTTGGGTTTGCCCTTGCGCTGGGGCCGGTCGTCCTGGCCGTCGCGGCGGGGGCCGCGGGTTTGCTGGCGGCGGGGGGCCCAGGTGAAGGTGTAGAAGATTTCCGTCTCGGTCGCCCCGTCGGCCGCTGGCGCGCCCGTATCGGCGGGTGCGACGTCCGTGGGCGGCTCGGCGGCCGGGGCGTGGGCGGCCGGCGCCTCTTCGGGTGCTGACGCGCCCTCATCGGCCGGAACCGAGGCAGTCGGGTCGTAGGCGGGCTTAGGGGCGGCGTCGGTGAGCGCGTCCCGGGCGATATCGGCTGAGGGCGTCTGCGGATCAGCGGGGGGCGTTTGCGCGGCGGGCTTGGTCTTGGGTCGCTCGCCCTTTTGCGCCTTGTAGCCCAATCCCTCCATCAGATCCGCGAACTGCTCCAGCGTGGTGCCGGAGATCGAGAGCATGTCGGGATTGGCCTCGAACCCGCCCCGGCTGTCGGCGGGGCGCAGCAGGTCGGCGAGGCGTTCGAGCATGTCGATGCGGATCGCGCGGGCGCCCGATAGGCGGTAGCCGGCCATGGGGTAGTAGCCGCCCGGCGCGCCGTCGACCTTGGGGACGGTCACCAGGCCGGGCGGCGGGGTTTCGGGGAATTCGTCGAGGCCGGTCTGCAAGCCCCAGAGGACCAGGCGCAGGCGCGTGGGCGCGGGCTTCAACAGGAGTTGCTGGAAGATGGTGTATTGGCCGAAGCGGACGCCGTGCTTGCGGAGCTGGCCGCGGGCGTCTTGATCCAATTCCTTGACCTCTTGCGCGACCTGGGACCGGGGCAGCACGCCGAAGCCCTCCATCAGGCGGAAGGCGAAGCCGCGGGCAAGGCCGGTGACCGCCTCGTCCTTGGACATGGCCAGCAGGGGCTCGAACGCGGCGGCGATCTTGCGGTCGATGAAGTGTTGTAGGCGGCGCTGGACCTTCTGGATGACTTCGGGGCCGGCCTCTTCGTCGACGAACGCTTCGGCGGTGGGCTTCAAGGGCTCGGCGCCCTTGACGATCTTGCCCACGGCCTGGTCGCCCCACATGAGGCCGCCCTGTTCGGTGAAATCCATCTCGGTATCGGGCGCGTTGTAGAAGCGGTCGGCGCGCAGGTGGAATTCGGGGCGCAAAGCCTGCGCCGCCGCCTGGCGGACGGTCTTGGCCTCGTCCGGCGTGGTGGTGCCCATCTGGTGGAAGCGGAAGCCGTCCAGCCGCCCCAGCGTCTCGCCTTCGACCACGACCTGGCCCTTGTCGTCGATTTCGGCCAACAGGCCCTCCTTCATCTTCAGCCGCTTCAGCAGGACGGATGTCCGCCGATCCACGAACCGGTTCATCAGCGCCTGATGCAGCGCATCCGATAATCTGTCTTCTACGGCGCGCGTCGCCTCGCGCCAATGGGGGGCATCGTCGATCCAGTCTTTTCGCTGCGCGACATAGGTCCAGGTGCGGATATATGCCAATCGTTTCGACAACATGTCGATATCGCCCTGGGTCCGGTCGATGCGCTTGATCTGGCGGGCGAACCAATCGGGGTCGATGCGGCCCACCTCGTGCAGGAAGCCGAAGATCCGCGACAGCAGATTGGTGTGTTCGCCGTGGGAGATGCCTTGGAAGTCGGGGATGCGGCAGACATCCCAGAGGAGGCGGATATCGCGAGCGTCGTTTAGGCGGATTGTCACGGATTCGAGCTCGTTGAGGGTTTTCAGGGCGGCGACGTCGTCGGCTTCGCGGCCGCGGGTGAGGATGGGATCGTCGCTGGGCGCTTCGAGGGAGGCGATGAGGGCGGGGACGGCGCCGAAATCGAGCCGGTCGTTGCGCCACATGAGGCGTTCGATGGGTTTGAAGCGGTGGTCCTGGATGGCCTGGGCGACGCCGTCGTCCAGCGGCGCGGCCTCGCCGGTGGTGCCGAAGGTGCCGGGCTGCTGATAGCGGCCGGCCCGGCCGGCGATCTGGGCCAGTTCGTGGGGCATGAGGGGGCGGATGCGGCGGCCGTCGAACTTGGCGGTGGCCGAGAAGGCGACATGCTTGATGTCGAGGTTCAGCCCCATGCCGATGGCGTCGGTGGCGACCAGGTAATCGACGTCGCCGTTTTGGTACATGGCGACCTGGGCGTTGCGGGTGCGGGGGGAGAGCGCGCCCATTACGACGGCGGCGCCGCCTTTTTGGCGGCGCAGAAGCTCGGCGATGGCGTAGACGTTTTCGACCGAGAAGCCGACGATGGCGGTGCGGCCGGGCATGCGGCTGATCTTCTTCGGGCCGGTATAGGTGAGATCGCTGAACCGCTCGCGCCGGGCGAAGGAGACGCCGTCGATCAGGGCCGAGATCGTGGGCCGCATCGTGTCGGAGCCCATGAACAGCGTCTCGTGCAGGCCACGCATGTTCAGAAGCCGGTCGGTGAAGACGTGGCCGCGCTCGGGGTCGGCGCAGAGCTGGATTTCGTCGACGGCGACGAAATCGGTGCCGAGACCCAGCGGCATGGCTTCGACGGTGCAGACCCAATAGGCGGCGCGGGCCGGGACGATGCGTTCTTCGCCGGTGACGAGCGCCACGACCGAGGGGCCGCGGAGCGCGACGATGCGGTCATAGACCTCGCGCGCGAGCAGGCGCAGGGGTAGGCCGATCACACCGGTGCGATGGGCCAGCATCCGCTCGATGGCGTAATGGGTTTTGCCGGTATTGGTCGGTCCCAGGACCGCGACCACCCGTTGGGCTTGGGTCAAATCAGAGGGTCCGCCCGCCGGTCTGTTGTTCCAGGCGTTCGATGGCCGCGTTGACGTTCTCGACGGCCGGATGGGCGTCGCGGGCGGCGCGGAAGGCGCGCAACGCGGCCTGTTGTTCGCCCAGATTGTCCAGGATGATGCCCAGACCGGCCAGGGCGTTGAAATGGCGCGGCTCCAGGATGAGGACCTGTTCGATGTCGGACATGGCCTCGCCATAGCGCTCCATCAGGAAGAAGGCGACGGCGCGCTGGTTCCAGGCCTCGGCGAACTGGGGCGCATGGTCGGTGAGCGCGGTCAGATGGGCGATGGCGCGAACGTAGTCGCCGTCTTCGATGGCATCCTTGCCGCGCACCAGCAGCAGATCCAGCGCGGCGCTGCCGGAATGGGTCCAGCGCTCCTCGATCTCGGCGGCCAGGCGCCGGGCCTCGCGGGCATCGTCCAGGGTCAGCGTGCCCAGGCGGTTCAGCAGGACCTGGGGGTCCTCGGACAGGATGTCGGGCTGGTCGGGGGCGACTTGCGGCGCCTCCTGCGCGGCGAGCGACGTTGCGGAAAAGCACGCAGCGGTGAGCATGAGGGCCTTGAGCGTGACGCGAAGGTCAACCATCCTGTTCTCCAACGCAAACCCGGAGTTCCACATGAGCGATATCATCACCCAGGCCGTCACCGTCCTGTCCGATAAAATTGGCACCTTCGACGGCAGCGTCAAGTTCGTCATCGAAGACGAAGGCGCCATCATGCTGGACAATGCCGGGGTCCGGGCCGAGGACGGCGATGCGGATTGCACGATGACCGCCGATGCGGACACGTTCCAGGGCATCCTGGAGGGGGACGTGAACCCCACGGCGGCCTTCATGTCCGGCAAGCTGAAGGTGGATGGCGATATGGGCCAGGCCATGAAGCTGGGCGGCGAATTGTCCTGACCGTCGAGCCGGCCCCCTACTTCACCGAGGTCGCACGGGACGCGCCGGGGGCGCGGCCCGTCTGGCTGCGTGCGGGCGACGGCACGCGGATCCGGGCGATCGATTGGGCGGCCGACCTGCCGGATCGGCGGGGGACGCTTTTCCTGTTCCAGGGGCGGACGGAATATATCGAGAAATATTCCGACGCGGCGCTGGAATTGTCGCGGCGGGGCTATGCCACGGCGGCGCTGGATTGGCGCGGGCAGGGTCTGTCGGATCGCAAGGGTCAGACTCACATGATCGGTCATGTGAGCGATTTCAGCGAGTTCCAGTCCGATGTTGATGCGATTCTGGCCCATGGTGCCGCGCTGGAATTGCCCCGGCCATGGCATGTGCTGGGCCATTCCATGGGCGGACCGATCGCGCTGCGCGCCCTGCATCGGCGGACCGAATTCCGCAGCGCCGTGTTCTCGGCGCCGATGTGGGGTCTGCCGCTGCCGCCGGGGCGGCGGCTCTTGGCCTGGTTGGCATCCTTCGGGGCGGTCACCCTGGGTCTGGGGCGGCGCGAGACGCCGGGCTCGGGGAAGGTGGCCGATCCGGTGGCCGCGCCGTTCGAGGGCAATCTGCTGACCACCGATCCCGAGATGTTCGATTGGATGAAGCGTATTATCACCGCCCATCCCGAACTGGCGCTGGGCACGCCGTCGCTGGGCTGGCTCTGGGGAGCATTGCGCGAGATGCTGGTCCTGTCGCGCGAGGCGGCGCCCGATGTGCCCTGCCTGACACTGCTGGGCAGTGACGAAGAGATCGTGGACATGGATGCGATCCATGTCCGCCTGGCCTCCTGGCCCGGCAGCCACCTGGAATGGATCGAGGGCGCCCGTCACGAGCCGCTGATGGAGGGGGCCGTGCTGCGCGGACGGCTCTATGACAGGATCGCCGCGCATTGTGCGGGCGAAAAACTCTTATCTTAAGAGTTTTTGGAAAAGTCTTTCTTCAAGACTTTTCGCGCGCCTCAGAGGACGCGCCCGGCCTCCAACCGGACGACCCGGTCCATCCGCGCCGCCAGATCCAGGTTATGCGTCGCGATCAGGGCCGCCATCCCCGTCTCGCGGACCAGGACCATCAGGGCGTCGAAGACCCTGTCCGACGTGCCCGGATCCAGGTTGCCCGTCGGTTCGTCGGCCAGAAGCAGATCGGGCCCGTTCGCCAGGGCCCGGCAGAAGGCCACGCGCTGCTGTTCGCCGCCCGACATCTCGGCGGGGCGGTGGGTCAGGCGGTGGGACAGGTCCACGCGGGCCAGCAGGTCTTCGGCGCGGGTCTTGGCGGCCGGCTGGGCCACGCCGTCGGCCAATTGCGGCAGGACGATGTTTTCGGTGGCCGAGAATTCCGGCAGCAGGTGATGGAATTGGTAGATGAACCCGATCCGCCTGCGCCGCGCCCGGGTGCGCGCCCGGTCGCCCTGGCCGGTCAGGTCGTCGCCGCCCAGGATCACCCGCCCCCTGTCGGGCGTGTCCAGCAGGCCCGCAATGTGCAGGAGCGTGGACTTGCCGGCGCCCGAAGGCGCGACGAGGGCGCAGACCTCGCCCGGCGCCACATTTAGATCGACCCCGTTCAGGACGCGGATCTCGTTCGGTTTGCCCAGGTGGTAGCCCTTTTCGATGCCCTGCAGGCAGAGCGCGTCACTCATATCGCAGCGCCTCGACCGGGTTCATGCGCGCGGCGCGGCGGGCCGGGAAGATGGTGACCACGAAGCTTAGGGAGAGCGACAGGGCGACGGCCGACAGCACGTCGGCCAATTCCAGCCGGGCGGGCAGGGCGGAGATGTAGCGCACGGACGGGTCCCAGACGCCGCCGCCCGCGATCATGTTCACGAAGTCGAAGATGGGCCCAATATAGATCGCGAAGAGGCAGCCCAGGATCACCCCGAAGATCGTGCCGACCACCCCGATGGACGCGCCGCAGAGGAAGAAGACCCGCAGGATCGTTCCCTGGCTCAACCCCATTGTGCGCAATATCCCGATGTCGCGCCCCTTGTTTTTCACCAGCATTACCAGGCCGGAGGTGATGTTGAGCGTCGCGATCAGGACCAGGATCGAGAGGATGACGAACATGATGTTGTCCTCCATCTGGAGCGCGCGCAGGAAGCTGCCCGCGCTGTCCTTCCAGGTGAAGAGATACGTGTTTTCGCCCGCTGCCTGGATCAGGGCCGGGCCCATGGCCTCGATGGCTTCGGGGTCGGTGACGGCCACCTGGACCTCGTCGGCCACGCCCTCGCGGTTGAAGTAGGATTGTGCTTCCTCGAAGGGCAGATAGGCGCGCAGGTTGTCGATGTCGTAGCGCCCGACCTGGAAGACGTAGGTGACCGGGTAGGCCACGACGCGGGGGCTGGTGCCGAACGGCGTCCGCTGGCCCTCGGGCGAGATCAGGCGGATCGTGTCGCCGGCTTGCACGCCCAAGGCCTGGGCCACATGCCAGCCCAGTGCGATGCCGTTCGGAAAGTCCTCCAGGGATCCCATGGATCGCTCGGGCGTGCCCACCCGTGGCACCTGGGCCAGGTCCTCGGGCCGGATCCCGATCACCTGCACGCCGCGATTGCGCCCCGAGGCCGCGGCCATGGCTTGCCCCGCGACGACGGGCGCCACGCGCACCACGTCCTCGACCTCGGCGAGCCGTGCGGCCAGGGCATCGTAGTCGGGGACCGTGCGCGTCAGCTGGCCGTTCTGCTGGACTTCACCATAGGACAGGACGCTGACATGGGGGTTGGCGCCCACGATGGTGTCGACGAATTCGTGGCGGAAGCCCGACCGCACGGCCAGCGTCGCGATCAGGGCGAAGACCGCCAGGGCGATTCCGATCAGGCTGATCCAGGTCATGACGCTGATGCCGCCTTCGGAGCGGCGGGCGCGCAGGTAGCGCCAGGCGATGGCCATTTCGTAGCGGGAAAACATCGGGGGCCTCTTTGCGGGACTGCTCCCGGGTCAAGTGCGGGTTTGGGGCGGTGGGGTCAAGCCGGGGCGCCGGGCCGGGCCCGCCTCCACTTGCCCCTTGACCCAACCGATTCGCACCCGCAGCGTGCGTGCCCCTCTCTCCAAACCCGAGGTTCCCATGACCGATCTCACTGACCGCTACACCCGCGGCGCCGCCCGTCTCTCCGAAGTCGACGGCGCCGCTGGCGAGGCTGTCATCGAAGCCCTCAAGGATATCGCGCCGGATCTCGCGCGCTACGTGATAGAATACCCGTTCGGCGACGTCTATTCCCGCCCCGGCCTGACCCTGAAGCAACGCCAGATCGCCACCATCGCCATGCTGGCCGCCATGGGGAATGCGGCGCCGCAACTGAAGGTCCATATCCACGCCGCGCTGAACGTGGGCGTGAGCCAGGCAGAGATCGTGGAGGTCTTCATCCAGGTTTCCGTCTATGCGGGCTTCCCCGCGGCCATCAATGCGGTGCTCGCGGCCAAGGAGGTGTTCACGGAATGGAATGGGGGAGCCTGATGGCCCCTCCCTGAAGCAAGGCACCGAGGCCCATAGGCGTGAAGAGGTCGATAGGATGCCGGCCGCAGTCTTACGGCCTCTGGGTCTCTACCTAAATGGATGCCCTGCCGGCGCCGGACCTCAGCGGCGCTGGCATGACGGCCTGCGGCCTCGATCCCATGCCTACGTCGAGAAATGGGGGGCCGGTGACGGCGACCCGCTGCTGCCCGTCACAGATGCCCCGCATAAATATCTTTCAGCCGCGCCACCGCCACCTCGGGTGCCATCTCCTCGCTCTCGCCTGTCCGGCGGGACGTTAGCTCGACCTTCCCGGTCGCTAATCCCCGAGGGCCTACGGTGATCCGCCACGGCAACCCGATCAGGTCCATCGTCGCGAATTTCGCGCCCGCCCGCTCGGACCGGTCGTCGTAGAGGGCCGTCAGCCCCTCGGCCGCCAACGCCTTGTAAATCCCGTCGCAGGCCGAGTCCGTCGACGCATCCCCCTGCTTGAGGTTCACGATGCCCGCGTGGAACGGCGTCACGCCCTCGGGCCAGATGATGCCCTTGTCGTCATGGCTCGCCTCGATGATGGCGCCCAACAAGCGGCTGACGCCGATCCCGTGGGACCCCATATGGACAGGCGTCGGCTTGCCGTCGGGGCCTTGCACCGTGGCGCCGAGCGCGTCGGAATATTTCGTCCCGAAATAGAAGATCTGCCCCACCTCGATCCCCCGCGCCGTGCGGCGGCGATCTTCGGGGACCTTGGCGAATTCGGCTTCGTCATGGGTCTCGTCGGTGCGGGCGTAGCGCGAGGTGAATTCTTCCAGGATGCCCGCGCATTGGGCGACATCGTCATAATCGATCTCCCGATCCCCGAAGCTCAGATCGGTGACCTCGGAATCGTAGAAGACCTCCGATTCGCCCGTCTCGGCCAAGACCAGGAATTCGTGGGTGTCGTCGCCGCCGATGGGCCCGCTATCGGCACGCATCGGGATCGCCTGGAGCCCCATCCGCTCGTAGGTGCGCAGGTAGGTGACCAGGTGGCGGTTATAGGCGTGGAGGGCATCGTCCTTGGTCAGGTCGAAATTGTAGCCGTCCTTCATCAGGAACTCGCGCCCGCGCATGACGCCGAAGCGCGGCCGCACCTCGTCCCGGAACTTCCACTGGATGTGGTAGAGCGTCAGGGGCAGCTGCTTGTAGGAGCCGACGTTCGACCGAAAGATGTCGGTGATCAGTTCTTCGTTGGTGGGCCCGTAGAGCATGTCCCGATCATGCCGGTCGCGCACGCGCAGCATCTCGGGGCCGTAGGCGTCGTAGCGCCCGCTTTCCTTCCACAGATCGGCCGATTGCAGCGTTGGCATCAGCATCGGGATATGGCCCGCCCGCTGCTGCTCCTCGTGGACGATATGTTCGATCCGGCGCAGCACGCGGTAACCCAGCGGCAGCCAGGAATAGATGCCCGCGCTGGCCTGCTTGATCAGGCCCGCGCGCAGCATCAGGCGATGGCTGACGATCTGCGCCTCGGCGGGCGTCTCTTTCAGGACGGGCAGGAAATAGCGGCTGAGCAGCATGGGCGGTCTTTCGGTTGGCGCGACGCGGGTGCGGCCCCGTGCTTTGCACGGCCTGCGGGGCGGGACAAGGCGCCGTTCGGGCCGCGTTTGGGGCGGCCGCGACATTTCAGCCGGACCGGGCACGTCCTTGTGCAGGCGGCGGAAAGACTTCGGTTTTGCCCCGGATCCTCACGGAACCGAGAGCGGCCTTGCCCCGTCTTGAACGCCCCTTGCAGCGCCGGTAAACCGCTTTCGACCCGAGAAGGACAATCTCCATGACCTATGTCGTCACCGATGCCTGCATCGCCTGTAAATATACCGACTGCGTCGAGGTTTGCCCGGTGGATTGCTTCTACGAAGGCGAAAACATGCTGGTCATCCATCCCGACGAATGCATCGATTGCGGCGTCTGTGAGCCGGAATGCCCCGCCGACGCCATCCGGCCCGACACCGAGCCGGACATGGAAAAATGGGTCGAGTTTAACCGAAAGTATTCCGAGGCTTGGCCGGTGATCATCACCAAGAAGGATCCATTGCCCGATGCCGAGGAGATGGACGGCAAGCCGGGCAAGATGGACCTGTTTTCGGAAGCGCCGGGCGAGGGCGGCTGACGTCGAGAGCGGCTGACGTCACGTCGCATCGGCCGCCAGATGGGTCAGCGTCCGTGACGCTTTCGTGACGTCCGGTTTTCTGGTATAGTTCTAAGAGTCGCCTAGATAACTAGGGACGGTTCTGCCACTTCCCGATGCCCCGGCCCACCGCATGGTCGGACCGCATCGACATTAAAGCGCGTTGGATCTGACCAGGGGTTTGCCCCGGGCCGGATATTCTTGTCGCCTAGGCGACCGCGCCAAGAGACATCGAAAGGATGCCCCATGCCCAAAAAGCCCGAGTTCCGACCGAACGAATTCGTTGTCTACCCCGCCCATGGTGTCGGCCAGATCGTGGCCGTCGAGAAGCAGGACGTGGCCGGAATGGAATTGGAGGTGTTCGTGATCACCTTCGCCAAGGACAAGATGAAGGTCTCGGTCCCGACCCACAAGGCCGAGGTGGTGGGCATGCGCTCGCTTTCGCCGCCCGATGTGGTCGAAAAGGCGATGACGACGCTGAAGGGCAAGGCCCGCGTGAAGCGTGCCATGTGGTCCCGCCGGGCGCAGGAATACGAGGCCAAGATCAATTCCGGCGACCTGATCGCCATCGCCGAAGTGGTGCGTGACCTGCATCGCAACGATGAGCAGCGCGAGCAGAGCTATTCCGAGCGGCAGCTCTATGAAGCGGCGTTGGACCGTCTGACCCGCGAATTGGCGGCGGTGAACGATATGGACGAGGACGGCGCGCTGAAGGCGGTCGACCAAATCCTGTCCTCGCGCCCGCCTGCGGCCGCCTGAGACATCCGACAAGTTGAAGATTGGGGCGTCCTGCGGGGCGCCCTTTTTCGTTGCGATACAGGGGTGGGTTGACGTGATACCATTTGGTATCTAATTAGATGATGCCAAATGGTATCATGAAGGAATGCACCCATGCCTCGATCTGCCGTTTTCTTGGCCGCCGCCTTGGTGGCTTCGCCTCTGATCGCCGACCAAATCGCCGCAATGCCGCCCTCGGTCTTGGATTGGGCGACGACACCGGAAGGCGTGGCCTTCGCGCCGCTGGTCGGGGATCGCTTCGTGGGAGGCTATATGGCCATGGTCCAACTGCCGGCGGGCTTGATCAGCCCGGCCCATAGCAAGAGCGCGGATATGTTCGGACTGGTCATCTCGGGCGTGATGACCCATGTGGCGCATGGCAATGTCGGCCCGGAAGTGTTTCTGCCTGAAGGGTCTTTCTATCACATCCCTGCGGATCTCCCGCATGTCAGCCGCTGCGTGTCCCGAGTGGATTGCGTCACCTTTCTGTATCAGGATGGGGCGTTCGATTTCGTCCCGGTGGCCCGATGAACCCGGTCCCGGACGGCGCGAACCTTCAGTCCACGTTCCGCGCCTTGGCCGATCCGACCCGCCGCCAGATCGTGGCGATGCTCGGCGACGGAGAGAAGACGGTAGCCCAGGTGGCCAGTCAGTTCGACATGACCCGGGCGGCGGTGAAGAAGCATCTGGTGGTGATGGAAGCGGGCGGAATCGTCGCGTCCCAGCCGCGGGGGCGCGAGACGTTGAACCGGCTGAACCCCCTGGCGCTGAAGCGCGCGGCGGATTGGTTGCACCAGTTCGAGCGCTTCTGGGAGCCGCGTCTGGCGGCATTGAAGGAGGCCGTGGATCAGGATGCCGACCGGGGAGAGAGGAAATGACGCATATATTGACGAAGACGGTGGTTTTCGACGCGCCGCGTGACCTGGTCTGGCGTTACTTGACCGACCGAGAGAAGCTGGGCGTGTGGTACCACCCAGCCGAGGCGGATTTGGCGCCGAACCAGCCATACCGGTTGATGGGGACGTCCGATGACGGCGCGCCGATGGCGATCATCACGGGCGAGGTGCTGGAATGGGTGCCGCCCGAGCGATTGGTAACGACGTTCACGATCTCGCCGTTTGGCGGGGCCACGACGACCGTCACGTGGGAGTTGGAGGAAATGGCGGGCGGGACGCGGCTGACCTTGATGCATTCCGGGATCACCGAGGCTGCGGGGAATGCCGTTTTGTCGTTGATGCAGGCCATGGATGCCGGTTGGGACGAGCATCTCGGGGATTTGCGCAAAGCCTGTGCGGCCTAGAATGACGAGAGCTTCAGCGATCAGGGTCTGCCGGGGACACTGGCCATGTGACGGTAAGCCGGTCCACTGCCCGGGATCCGATGATGGATACCGATCATTGCCTGTTGGGTGCTGGGGATTGGCCCGAATGGCAAGGGACGGTCATAACGACGGTTTATAGCGCCCATGCGGCAAACGTTCGCCGCCCAGCCGCACAGCAAGTCTGGACCCTCAGCATCGCAGTCGGTAAACGCGCCCAAACCCTCCGGGCCAAGACGCCACGGGGGCGGTACGGTCTTGGGGGACGCGAATGTCTATCTTCGGAAGCCTGTTCAGCTCGGACATGGCCATCGACCTCGGCACGGCGAACACGCTGGTCTACGTCAAGGGCAAGGGGGTTGTGCTGAACGAGCCGTCGGTCGTCGCCTACCACATGAAGCAGGGCCGCAAGGAAGTGCTGGCCGTGGGCGAAGATGCCAAGCTGATGCTTGGACGGACGCCTGGCAGTATCGAGGCGATCCGGCCCATGCGCGAAGGCGTGATCGCCGATTTCGACACCGCCGAGGAGATGATCAAGCACTTCATCAAGAAGGTGCATCGGCGGTCCACGTTTACCAAGCCGAAGATCATCGTCTGCGTGCCCCATGGTGCGACACCGGTGGAAAAGCGGGCCATTCGCCAATCCGTGCTGGGCGCCGGCGCCCGAAAGGCCGGCCTGATCGCGGAACCGATCGCGGCGGCCATCGGCGCGGGCATGCCGATCACCGATCCGACCGGCTCGATGGTGGTCGATATCGGCGGCGGCACGACCGAGGTGGCTGTGCTGTCGCTGGCGGACATCGTCTATGCCCGGTCGGTCCGGGTGGGGGGCGACCGCATGGACGAGGCGCTGATCTCGTATCTGCGGCGCCATCAGAATCTGCTGATCGGCGAAACCACGGCCGAACGGATTAAGAAGGATATCGGCACCGCGCGGATGCCCGAGGATGGGCGCGGCGAAGTCATGCGGATCCGCGGCCGCGACCTTCTGAACGGCGTACCGAAGGAGACCGAGGTCAGCCAGGCCCAGGTGGCCGAGGCCCTGGCCGAGCCGGTGCAGCAAATCTGCGAAGCGGTGATGACCGCCCTGGAAAGCACCCCGCCGGACCTGGCGGCCGACATCGTGGATCGCGGCGTTATGCTGACCGGGGGCGGCGCGCTTCTGGGCGAATTGGACCTGGCTTTGCGCGAACAGACGGGTCTCGCGATCTCGGTCGCGGACGAATCTCTGAATTGTGTAGCGCTGGGAACCGGTAAGGCGCTGGAATTCGAGCGGCAATTGTCGCACGTTATCGACTACGATAGCTGAGAATTCCCAGATCCAGGGGGTCCGGGCCCCGATGGCCAAGACTGGAACGACCGAAGACATCTATAACCGCCCGCTGCGGCGGCTATTCGTGACGTTGCTGTGCATCTTTTTGGTGCTGTTGGTTCTGCTGTGGCGGATCGACAATCCGCGGGCCGAGCGGATTCGGGCGGCGCTTGTGGATCGGGTGGTGCCAAGCTTTGAATGGGCGCTGGCACCGGTGACCTGGACCGGGCGACTGATCGAAGATTTTGAAGGTTACGCAAGGGTTTACGAGCAGAACCAGGAGTTGCGGCGCGAATTGCAACAGATGAAGGCCTGGCGCGAGGCGGCCATCCAGTTGCGGCAGGAAAATGCGCGACTGCTGGATCTCAACAATGTCCGGCTGTCGCCGGAACTGACCTACGTGACCGGCCGCGTGTTGACGGATTCCGGATCGCCCTTCCGACGCTCGGTGCTGTTGAACCTGGGCGCGGGCGACGGGATCCAAGACGGCTGGGCCGCCATGGACGGGCTCGGCCTGGTGGGCCGCATTTCAGGCGTGGGCGACCGCACCAGCCGGGTGATCCTGTTGACGGACGGCAACAGTCGCATCCCCGTGACGATCCAGCCATCGGGCAAACGGGCCATCCTGGCCGGCGACACGACCTCGGCGCCGCTGTTGGATTTCGTCGAAAACCCCGAAGATGTCCGGGCGGGCGACCGGATCGTGACCTCGGGCAACGGCAGCGTTTTCCCGCCCGACCTGCTGGTCGGCCAGGTCGTGCGCGACCGGGAGGGGCAGTTGCGGGTCAGCCTGGCCGCCGAAAGCGCGCGATTGGAATTCCTGCGCGTCCTGCGCACGCGCGAGGCGTCAGAAATCGACCATGTGGGCGACCTGCTGATCCCGCCCAGCGGGCCAGTCCATGGACCACCCCCGCCCGAGGGGCTGATCGAAGACCTTGCCGCGGCACAGGAGGGGTGACATGGGCGGCCGAGCGCTTTGGAGCTATCGCGCGACCTTCCTCGGTCTGTCGGCGCTGATCCTGTTCTTCGCGCTGCTGCCCTTCGGCTCGGCCGAAGAGGGGCTGCCAGGGCCGGAACTGACGCTGTGCCTGATCTGCGCCTGGATCCTGCGTCGGCCCGATTACGTGCCGCTATGGCTGATGGTGCCGGTGCTGTTGATGGACGACATCCTGCTGATGCGGCCGATGGGCTTGTGGACGTTGGTCGTGCTGCTGGTCAGCGAATTCCTGCGCCGCCAGGTGGATCATACGGAAGCGTTGCCATTTTCGTCCGAATTGCCGCTGGTGGCGGGATGGATCGCGGGGGCGTTCGTGGCGCAATACCTGATCCTGTTGGTGCTGGTTGTCGAGACACCGCCCCTGACTGGCTTGATCCTACAGGCGGTCGGCACCATTGTAGCCTATCCCTTCATCGTTCTATTTTCGCAGTTGATCGGCGTGCGTCGGCTTGCCCCGGGCGAGTTGGACACGCTCGGCGCCCGCGCCTGAGCCCATCGAGGACCCAGACAGATGAAACGCAACATTCAAGAACAGGCCTTGTCGTCTCGCAGGATCACCCGGCGCGCCGCCGTCACCGGCGGACTGATCCTGACCATGGGGGGCATATTGACCGCCCGGATGCAGCATCTTCAGGTGGATCAGGCGAACAAGTTTCAGCTGCTGGCAGACGAGAACCGGATCAAGATCCGGCTGATCCCACCCGCCCGCGGGGTGATCTTCGACCGCAATGGCCGGATGCTGGCAGGGAACGAACAGATCTACCGCGTGTCGATGATCCGCGAAGATGCGGATGACGTGGACCAAGTGATCGCGGACCTGCGCGCGCTGGTCCGTCTGGACGAGGCGAAGTTGCAGCGCGCCCTGCGCGAGATGGATCGCCGCCCGCACCAATCGGTGACCATCGCCGACCGAATTTCGTGGGAGGAGCTATCGACCATTGCGGTCAACGTGCCGTCGCTTCCCGGAATTACGCCCGAGGTGGGGCTCAGCCGGGCCTATCCCTTTGGCGCCGATTATTCCCATGTCGTGGGCTATGTGGGCCGCGTGTCCGAGGCCGATATCGACCGGGAGCCGGACCCGGACCCCCTGCTGATGACGCCGCAATTCCAGATCGGGAAGATCGGGGCCGAGCGGCGGCTGGAAGGGGTGCTGCGCGGCAAGGCGGGCATCCGCCGGGTCGAGCAGAACGCGGCCGGGCGTATCATGCGCGAACTGGGCCGCACGCCCTATACGTCGGGCGCGGATGTGCAACTGACCATCGACGCGGGTTTGCAGAACTTCACCCAAGCGCGTCTGGGAACCGAAAGCGCCGCCGCCGTCGTGATGGACGTGCGCAATGGCGATCTTCTGGCCGCGGTGTCGAGCCCGTCCTACGACCCGAACCTGTTCGTGTCGGGCATCAGCGTGCCGGACTACGCGGTGCTGCGCGACAACGATCACCGGCCGTTGCACAACAAGATCGTCCAGGGGCTGTATCCGCCGGGATCGACCTACAAGATGGTCACGCTGCTGGCCGGGCTGGAGGCGGGCGAGATCTCGGCCGGAGAGACGATCTTCTGCGGTGGCCACCTGACCGTGTCGAACCGGCGCTTCCACTGCTGGAAGCGCGGCGGGCATGGCTGGGTCGATCTGGCCAAGTCGCTGCGCGAAAGCTGCGACGTCTACTATTACGAGCTGTCGCGGCGTGTCGGGATCGACCGGATCAGCGCGATGTCCCACAAGCTGGGGCTTGGGAAGGCCTACGATATCGAGATGACTTCGGTCTCGGAGGGGCTGATCCCGACGCGGCAATGGAAAGAGGCGCGGCGGGGCGAGGCCTGGACGGTGGGCGACACGATCAACGTGTCGATCGGTCAAGGCTTCGTGCTGACCTCGCCCTTGCAACTGGCGGTGATGACCTCGCGCCTTGCATCGGGGTTGGAGATCGAGCCGCGGCTTGTGCGCTCGGTCGATGGGGTCATGAAGCCGTCGGGCGTGAAGGGGCCGCTGGATCTGCCACGCTCGTGGCTCGATCTGAACCGGGACGCCATGTACCAGGTCGTGAACGCCCGCGGCGGCACGGCCGGGCGATCGCGGTTTGAATTGGCAGGCATGCAATGGGCCGGCAAGACCGGCACCAGCCAAGTGCGCAATATCACCCGGGAAGAACGGGCGCGCGGCGTGTTCCGCAACGAAGACCTGCCCTGGCGGCGGCGGGATCACGCGCTTTTCGTAGGCTATGCCCCCTATGACGATCCGAAATACGCCATTGCCGTCGTTGTGGAGCATGGCGGCGGCGGCTCGAAAGCCGCGGCGCCGGTGGCGCGAGATGTGATGCTGTACGCGCTGCATGGCGGCCTGCCGCCCCTGGAGGCGTACCCGACCAGCCAGCGGGACGAGATGGAGCAGTATTTCTCGTCCTTGGATTTCCGCCGCGATCTGACCGGCGGGACCGGAGTGACCCAGGCGTGAGCTATCTGGAATACAACGTCGCCCGCACGCCGGCGGGTCTCCAGAAGGTCTTGGCGCTCAATTGGGCTTTGATCCTGCTGGTGTCGGCGGTGTGCTGCATCGGGTTTTTGGTGCTCTATTCCGTCGCGGGCGGCAGCTGGCGCTGGGCCGAGCCGCAGATGGAGCGGTTCGCGCTGGGCCTGGGCGTCATGCTGGTTGTGGGCATGGTGCCGATCTGGTTTTGGCGGAATGTGTCGGCCCTGGCCTATGCGATGACCATCGTGCTGTTGCTGGCGGTGGAGTTTATCGGCGTGACCGGCGGCGGAGCGCAGCGGTGGATCGACCTAGGGTTCATGCGGCTTCAGCCATCTGAGCTGATGAAGGTGACACTGGTCATGATGCTGGCGGCCTATTACGACTGGTTGCCCGCGTCGAAGGTGTCGCGCCCGCAATGGGTGCTGGTACCGGTGTTGATCACCCTGCTGCCCGTATTTCTGGTGATCCAGCAGCCGGATCTGGGGACGTCGATCCTGCTGCTGACGGGCGGCGGAGCGGTGATGTTCCTGGCGGGGGTGCATTGGGCCTATTTCGCGACAGTCGTGGCGGGCGGCGTGGGCCTGGTGACGGCGGTGATCCAGTCCAGGGGCACGGATTGGCAGCTGATCAAGGATTACCAATATCGACGGATCGACACGTTCCTCGACCCCGAGAGCGATCCGCTGGGGGCGGGGTACCATATCACCCAGTCCAAGATCGCCCTTGGGTCCGGCGGCTGGACTGGGAAAGGGTTCATGCAGGGCACCCAGGCCAGGCTGAACTTCCTGCCCGAGAAGCACACGGACTTCATCTTCACGACCTTGGCCGAGGAGTTCGGTTTGATCGGCGGGCTATCGCTGCTGACGCTTTATCTGCTGATCATCGCGTTTTGCGTGGTATCCGCCTTACGGCAAAAGGATCGCTATGCCGCGCTGGTCACGCTGGGGATTGCGGTCGCGTTCTTCCTGTTCTTCGCCGTGAATATGTCGATGGTCATGGGGTTGGCGCCCGTGGTGGGCGTGCCCTTGCCATTGGTCAGTTACGGGGGGTCGGCGATGTTGGTGCTGATGTTCGCCTTCGGGATCGTGCAATCGGCCCACGTCCATCGCCCGCGCGCGGCGGGTGAGGGGCAGTTCTTCCGGCGCTAAAGCACGTTGCGTTTGATCTCAATTACAAGGCGCTGCCTCTCCCTCCGGTCGACCGCGCCTTGCGATGAACTTGCCTCAGATGAAATGCACAATGTTGTAGCGTAAGCTCTGCCGGGTTCAGAGGATTGGCCGTCATCTTTCCCGATGCGGCGTGTCATGAATGGTGCGCGGGCCGTGCCACTGATCGGCGGCGGTTCGGCACTTCGACACTTGTCTCGGGGCGTTCAATCGTGGCCCAGCCACCTCTGGTGGCAAGCAGAGATCCCAGTGCAGGGGGAGAAGTGCGCAACCGGGGTCGAGAGCCGTGGGGGATGCGATCCCTGGTGGTGCCTCGGCGAATGGGGTTCGCGGGCCAAGTCTACCCATCCGATTGGCGCTCGACTTGCCCGTGATCGCGACCGAGGCGCTTGATCTGCTCAGAACGATCTTCGGATATCGGTGACGGTCCTTTGGAACCTGTGCGATCTATTGGCAGCGCGGCCGGCCGGGGGACAAGCTCAGGCTGGGTTGCGGGTCCGGCTGAGGCGCAAATAGATCAGCGACCCGGCGGCCAGAGCCAGGAATGGGGCCATGGCCCAGTTGACGTGGGTCCAACCCTCGGCCGCGTCGATGCCGGAATTGATCAGCCCGCCCGAGGACAGGGACGCCACCGTCACACAGCCGAAGACCAGGGCATCGTTCAGGCCCTGGACGGTGCCGCGTTCTTCCGGGGCGTGGTTGGCCGTCAGCAGGGTGGTCGAGCCGATGAAGCCGAAGTTCCAGCCCAGGCCCAACAAGATCAGCGCGCCGTAGAAATGCGCGAGCGTCGTGCCAGCCAGGGCGACGAGGCCCGCCAGGGCCAAGAAGCCCAGGCCCGCCGAGACGATGCGGGTCGCACCGAAGCGGGCGATCAGATGGCCCGTGAAGAAGCTGGGGGCGAACATGGCGATCACATGGGCGGCCACGATGTCCGCGGCGTGTCCCGTCGTGAAACCGCAGCCGACGACGGCGAGGGGCGTCGAGGTCATGACCAGGTTCATCAGCGAGTAGCTGACCATGGCGCAGATGATCGAGACCAGGATCGCCGGGTCGCGGAGGAGTTCCGTCCGGCTGCGCCCCCGGGGCGTATCGGCATGGCGTGGCGCGGGTTTGGGCGCGTCCAGGAAGAAGAAGAGCCAGAGACCGACCAGGTTCAGAACGATCACCGCGCCATAGGTGGCCACGAATGGGATGGCGGTGGCATCGGACGTGGCCTTGACCAATTGCGGGCCGACGATCGCCGACAGCAGACCCCCCGCCATCACGTAGCTGATGGCCTTGGGGCGGAAGCCGTCGGATGCGGTGTCGGTGGCGGCGAACCGATAAAAGCCCTGGGCGGACATGTAGATGCCCGTCAAGTAGGCGCCCGCCAAAAAGATCGGGAACGAGGCCGCGATGAGACCCAGCATGCCGAGCGCCCCGCCGCCTGCGCCCGCCAGCGCGCCCAGGATGAAGCCGGCCTTGCGGCCCCTGCGCTGCATAAGCGGGCTGAGCCACGGGGCGGTCGTCATGGATCCGAAGACGATCAGGGAGATCGGGAGGGTGGCCAGAAGCGGCGTGGGCGCAAGCGACATGCCCGCCAAGCCGCCGACCACGAAGATCATCGGCATCTGCGCACCCAGGAAGGCCTGGGCAAGCACCAAGACGATCACATTGCGCCGGGCGCTGGAATCGTCGGGAACCAAGTCTGTCGTGGCGGTCGTCATGCGTTCGGCCTATCCCGTTCCAATCGGTTTCGCCAGCCATAGCAGGCGCGTTTCAGGCCGCTTTGGGCCAGATCAAATGCAGAAAAGAGCCTGTGGCCTGCCCCTGGCGGAGTCCGGCCGGGGGAAGCGGCGTGCCGTCGGCTTCGGTGACCTGCAAGAGCGGTTGGCCATCGGCGCGCAGCGTGGTGGCGTAGTGGAATTCATGGGCCGCCCAGGGGCCCGGGAAAGGGCCGCAGGCGGCGCGGACGTGGCGATATCCCAGATGTAGACGCCGTTCAGCGAAGGAGGTTTCGAGCCGCAGCAGCCCGGCCATGGCGTGGCGCTTGCCATCGCCGTCAACCAGGCCGTCGCCCAGAACCATGTAGCCTCCGCATTCCCCGTGGACGGGGCGGTTTTGCAACGAGGTCAGGAAGCGTCGGTTGGCGGCCAGACGGCCGGCATGGAGTTCGGGATAACCCCCGGGCAGGTAAACCAGATCGGCCAAGGGCGCCGGGTCGTCGGCAAGCGGCGAGAACGGCACGATCTGGGCCCCTGCGCGGGACCAGGCATCGAGCAGGTGTGGATAGGCGAAGGCGAAGGCCGCGTCTTGGGCCAGGGCGATGCGCTGGCCCGGCGGAGCCAAGCGCGGGGGCGCCGCCTGGGGCAGGGGGGCGGTGAGGGTCGTGAGGGCGTCGAGGTCGACATGTGCGGCGATGGTTTGGGCGGCTCGGTCGAGGAAGGTGTCGAGGTCCGGGTGCTCGGTCGCTTGGACCAGACCCAAGTGGCGCGACGGGGTTTGCAGACCGGACTCCCGGGGGATGGCACCAAGCACGGGAAGCGGGCAGGCGGCCCGGAGCATGGCCTCGTGCCGGGACGAGCCGATGCGGTTGAGAATGACCGCTGGCACGCGCACCTGCGGGTCGTGGCGAGCAAAGCCGTTGACCAGCGGGGCGATGGACTGGGCCATGCGGGCGGCATCGACAATGAGGATGACGGGGAGGTCGAGGGTCCGCGCCAGGTCGGCGACCGAACCCCGGCCCGTGGGCGGCGCGCCGTCGAAAAGGCCCATGGCGCCCTCGATCAGCAGCAGGTCCGGCGCGGCGGCGAGACCCTCAAGGGTCTCGCGGTCCATGGCCCAGGCGTCAAGATTGCGGCAGGGCGCACCGCTGGCCGCCTCGTGGAACCGGGGGTCGATGTAATCGGGACCGGATTTGGCGCCGCGGACCGGGATCCCCCTGGTTTGAAACGCGCGCAACAGGCCCAG
>JBCDCW010000028.1:0-21303 GCA_039180995.1 Pseudomonadota bacterium | reverse complement strand
GGCGACCTGGAAGACGGCGAGATCGTCGCGCGCAACGGCCCTGGCGTCATTCCCGTGAACGTGCGCATACCGCGCGAGACACGGGTGACGATCGTACCCCATCGGCTTCATTTCGATGATGCCCCGCTGACCGAGGTGACGGTGGATCATCCCGCGTCCAGCACACGGGACACGTTTACCTTTACCAGCCACGACCGGGTGGACTGGTTCGTCCCGATCCGCCCGGACGAGCCGCTGAACTATGTCGCGACCATCACCCATTTCCCTCATGCCGGTGATCCCGTCATCCTCGACCCCATCGAGCAGCAGGACAAGGCCCTGGTGATCCCACCCTACGTCGCCCCGCAGCCTGGCGTCTTCGCGGTCCGCTTCATGCCGACCCTAATCGACTTTGCTGAAACGCCGCTGGTGACGGTTGACCTGGTTTACGAAGATGAGGCCAACGACTTCACGAACCGCCACTCGCTCGCCTTCGCCGATCCCGGCGAGGTTGCCGATTGGGAAATCGGCGTGCCGGACCGGGCACGCACGCTATTCCAGATGACGACCACCTACTTTGTCGCACCCGACAATCGGGCCGAAGTGATGCCGCCCGAATTCCCGAACCGAAACCTGATCGTGCTGCCGCCCTTTCGGCCCGGCACCACCTGACCCAAGCCGCCACCGAAAAGGAGCGACCCTATGCTGAAGGTGCCCGCATTCCAGTATTATGACGATCTCCGCGTGACGGTGTATCAGGACGACGTCCTGTGGTGGAAATTCTACAAGCTGCCGGACTTCGTCTCGATCAGAAGAGATGAGACCGGCAATCCCATATTTCTACTGATCAAATACGCCTTCTCGGACCAAGATCGTGAAGAGAATGAGAATTTGCCGCGCGGCGGCGGCATCCTCAACATGGACGTGGAACTGCGGGTCCCCAACAGCGACGAGGAGGAGTTGCGCCGGCGCCTGCAAAGCTGGGTCGACGGGGAATGGACGCGGCTCAAGGAATTCGCCGAGTCCCGGGGCGAACGGGTCGAAAGCAAGACGCTCAGCACCTGGCACAATCGCACCAATGGCGTGCCAAATCCGGGCGGCGCGACGGTTCGGCCCGAATTGACCATCGAGGACGTCACCCTGGGTTTGGATCCCGACCGGCCCGAGGCGCCGCCTGGCGACCAACCGCCCGAAGTCATCCTGTCTTATCCCGAATGGACCAAGGGGACGTTCAAGGTTTTGGCTCCCCAGGCTGAGGGGTTGGTGACCCATAGCGTGGTTGACGGGCCGCTTTCGCTGACCGGACCGAACACAGCCGCGATCATGATGGAGCTGACCTCGGCCGGGGCGACGTTCTTCCAGAAGACTGTGCTCGAACATGACGGCACTGGCGGCACCGACCTTCTGCCCATCGCGGTCGTCATGTCGCTGTCCTTCATGGCCCGCATGCCGCCGGTGAACCTCCGCATCCAGGCGGATTCGCGGGCTGTCCACAAAGCCGTCACATCGATCGACCACGATTACGACAGCTATGCCTGCCGCGAGAGCGACATTGCCCATTACGAGACTCAGCTGGAAGCGGCGGTGGAGGCCAAGCTGATCGACGTGCGCTTCGACACCGGCATGTTGGAGCCCGACGACGACCTGATCCAGGAAATCCGAAGCTCGGCCATGGGGATCGTGCGGGACGAGTTGGAATCGAAATTCTTCGAGGAAACGGACGCCCCGGAGGAGGACGAAGGCGACGACCTGCTGATGGAGAAGACGGATTACTACATCCTGAAGCAGGAAGAGCGGATCGACTTTTCGACCATCACCTACAACGAAACGATGCTGAGCATCGCCGAAGTGGAAAAGAACCCCCAAGGCACGTTGCAAACCTTCTTCGATGGGCTGAGCGCGTCCGAGATGCGCAACTTCGTGCGCTTCGTAGATCTGACCGACCCCTTCTTCGAGACGCTGGGCTTGACCGTGAATTGCTTCGCCAATTGGGAAGTAAACCCCATCGCCTTCGTCGAGGTGCAGTTACGCTATGACGGGCGCGACGAGAATGGTGACTTGATCCAGAAGCAGGAAACGCTGACCTTCGACAGCGCGACCACAACGGCGGAATGGGACCCCGGCCTGATCGGGGCCAAGCGTGAGTACTTCTGGCGCTGGCGTCTGGCCTATACCGGGCGCGAGCCGGGCGATTTCACGCGCTGGCGGCGGGATCGGACGCCGACGTTGAACATCCAGATCCCGGATAGCGGGCGCCTGGACCTGGAGGTGATCGCGGGCGCCGTCGATTTCGCCAATGTGGTCGACCACGTCCAGGTGACGGTCACCTATGAAGACAGCGCCAGCGGCGTGCAGGAGGAGAGCCAGACCTTCAAGCTGACCGACGGCCAGGAGTCGCAGACCTATACGCGGGATCTGTTCGCCGAATGGGACAAGCCGGTGCGGTGGAAGGCGCGCTACTTCCTGAAAGACGGTCAGATGATCGAGGGCGACGAGGTCACAACGACCGAGCGGACGATCTTGGTCAATGCCCCGCTGTTCGACACGCTCGACATCGGCCTTGTGCCCGTGGGTGCCGCTTGGGGGCGGGTGCGTCAGGCCACCGTGCAATTGGTCTATGACGACGACGCCAATGATTATCACAAGGATATCGTCTTCCTCATCAAGTCGGCGGACGAGTTCAAGACATGGCCCGTGGTTTTGCAGGATCGAGACATGCGTCGGTTTACTTGGTCGGCGCTGATCTCGTTCCAGGATGGCAGCTTCCGCGAAATCCCCGCGACCGAGGCCGATGGTGATCAGACCTTGGCGATCATCGCCAGCGACGATCCGCAGCTTGAGGTGCGGGTCATGCCGAACACGCTCGATTTCGAGCTGACGCCGGTGGTGACCTGCGACCTGCGCTATGAAGATGACGCTGCCGGGCTTGCCCTGCGCGAGACGTTCGCCTTCGACGCCAATGCGCGCGAGACGGTCACATGGTCCGAGACCATCGCTAACAGCGCGAATGCCAGTTACTCGTACGAGGTGGTCTATCACACGGTCGAAGGCCGCATGATCGAACGCGAGCCGGTGGAAACCGATCAGGAGGTGCTGGTCCTGCCGAGGGTGGTGACACCCGAGGTGAAGTGCGAGTTCCTGGCGACCCAGATCAACTTCACTGATACGCCGGTGGTCGAAATCCAGATCGACTATGCCGACCCGGTGAACGGCCATGATACGTCCGAGACGTTCACCTTGACCACCGTCCAGGACAAGCCGCTGTTCCGCCACGCCATCGAGGAAGACAGCCCGCGCGAATTCCAATTGCGGCTGATCTACCACAAGTCCGACGGCTCGCTGGAAGAGCGGGAGCCTTTTATGGCGACGCGCAAGAAATACGTCGTGCCCCGCTACCTCGACCCGGCCGCCACGCCCGCTCCGCTGGATGTGGACGAGCCCGAACCCGTCGCCTGACCCCGACTGCGGCCGGGGCGTCCGGCCGCCGGTCTCGCCGTTTCAAATCGGAGACCCCACCATGCTACGCCTCGGACCGCCCTACTACTCCTTTGAAGGCGTTACGGTCATGGGCGACGCGCATGACCCGGTGCAGCACTACTATTACCCCAACGCGCCCCATGTGCCGGTGGGCGAAGATGGTATCCCGATCATTCGTTTCCTGGCCCTGCGGGAGGCGATGGACACGTTGGATGCCGGAGATGATGGGGAGGTGGCGGGCTTCCTGTTCTTCGACACCGTCCTGACTTGGCCCGAGCAGACGCTGGCCAAAGTGAAGGATGAGGTCGAGAAGGCAATCGAGGAAGATACCGGCGTGCGCCCGGAGATCCGACTGGCCCCGCTGCCCTATCGCCGCGGCGGCGTACAATTGACCTTCCTGGATGAGACAACCGAGCGGGTCGTGCTGGATCCGCCCGAGAACGACGGTGCTGACAGCGACGATGACGCGCCGCCGGTCGAGGAGGAGGTCTCGGACTGGGTCTCTTTCCTGCAAACGTCCGGCACGCCGTCGCTCTATGGTGAGAACCGTGCGGTCTTTTCCGCCGAACTGACGCGCAAGGCCACCCAATTGATGTTCGGAGCGTTCGACGGGCTGATCCCGGCCTCGGTCTTCTACGAGCTGGAATTCGTGGGCCAGATGCAGGCCTATAACGTCCGGGTCGAGGCGGATTGGGACCAAGTCTACAACTTTATCCAAGAGAACCGGCAGGCCGGGTTCCTATTCTTCCGCAAGGAAGTGGACGATATCACGACCGAGCTGATCGACACCCGGGTCATCAACATCACCTCGACGCTCGATCTGACCGATCCCGACACCGATCCCGACGCGCTGCAGGCCGAGTTCCAGGATGTCCGCTCGGACCTTCAAGACATGGTGTTGGAGACCTTCTTCGAGCCAATCACCAACCCCAACGAGGTCGAGCCGAATACCAATAGCACGCTCGACAATCTGGCCGACAGCTTCATGCGGATCCACACCCTCGCCAGCGGATGGCCGAGCGTCGGGCATACAAGGCGCGAACTGACGGCCGAGCAGCGGCGGTCGATCCAGGTGGATTATTCGACCGCCCGCGCCGTGCGGCGGCGGATTTATCCGCAGGCCCATGTGAATGTGCTGTTCGACGAGCTTGGCCTGACCCGTGACGACCTTGTCCGCATCGTTGATGGCGACGATGACATGTGGCGGCAGCTACCGTTCCGCGCCACCTGCGAGGCGGATTTCGCGGGGTCGAACATCTCGCGGGTCGTTCTTGATGTGCAATACGTGAAGGACACCGATTTCGACGCCAGCCTAGAGGGCGAAGGTGGCGGCATTCCCGCCGATGGCCAACTCTGGTCCTTCATGTTCGAGACCGGCGAGGAGGTCTTCGAGAAGGCGACTTGGTTCGATCCCGAGATCGGCGCGCGTTTCTTCTACCGCTACCGGATCTTCTTCGATCCGGCGGGGATGCCGGGGCCGACCAACTCTGTCAGCTCGGCCTGGACGCAGATCCAGTCCCGCGACATCGTCGTGGATGCCGCGAAGCTGTTTGAACGCGAAGACGTGGTGGTCCAGACCGTGGGCAGTTTCCCGTGGGATCGTTACCCCGAAGTGTTGCTGCGGTTGCGCTACAACGATCCCCAAACCACCTGGCTGCACGAAGACGCCAAGATGCTGCGCCAGGATGACGGGCTTTATGAGGGCTCGTTCCGGCAACGTCCGCGCGACGGCATCGAGCCGGAATATGCCCTGACCTATCTGCGCGACGATGGCGAAGTGATCGAGACGGCTTGGCAACCGGTGGATGCTGGCTTGACCGTCATCCCAAGCCCGGACCCGGACGCGCTGGAAATCCGTTTCGTGCTGAGCCCGGCGACCGAGTTGGGGTTGCTGATCCTGGACCTGACCTACGCGGACCCAGACAACAACTTGCACGAGAGCCACTCGATCATCTTCACCCCGGACGATCGCGGGCCACATATCTGGCGCATCCCTTGGAAGGACCCGACCAAGCGGCGCTACATGATGAACCAGACGATCATCCGGGCTGACGATAGCATCGTTCAGACCGGCGCGGTCGAGGCCGAAGGGCCGACCCAAGTGGTGGGCGACACTTTCGCCATGGCGATGAAGGTCGAGCCCAAGCTGGTGGGCCCGGACCTGGCTGGACAGGGTGTCGACAAGGTGCTGCTGCATCTGCGCTATGAGGACGCGCAAAATGGGGTGTCCCATGAAATGCTGCACGAATTCAACGCGCCAGGTGACGGGCCGCCTTGGTCGATCGTGCTGAAAGATGCCTCGTTGCGCGACTATATCTGGGAAATGACTTTCCAGATGACCACGGGCTTCACTAGGCGCGTCGGTCCGACAGTCGCCCGCGACCGCTTCCTGGTCCTGTCGTCAGAGTTGCCGTCATGATGGCCCCAACCCTTCTGTCCGACGCGGCATTGGCTGCGGATCACCTGGCGCGGCTCTGCCGCGTCACACAAGCCGCCCGCGCCGATCTGGTCGACCGTGTGGTTGGGTGGCAGCAGCAGCCCGTGACGGCGCAACGGGATGGACGGACTTGCATCGAAGGCGATGCGGGCCTGTTGGTCACCCTTCGGGCCGATAAGCATGTCGGCTTGCACGCTGGACTGGCCGTGGCCGAACCTCGGGCGACTGCCGATGCGCCGCGCCGGTGGCGTCGCGTGTCAATCGACGCGCCGGATCAGACGGGCCGATCCTTGTTCTTCGGCCGACCGTCCGGTCAGGATTTGGAGCGGGCATTGGCCGATCTGGAACCTGCGCGCCCCCACGCGGCGATGGCGGGCGAATTGTTGGCGCGCGGGACGATCTACATGACGACGGCGCGAGACCCCGGTGACGGGTCGGGCTGGTTATCGGTGCAATTGCACCGGGCCAATCCCCTGCGGACGACTCTGGCGGCCCTGGGGCGACCGGGCCTATGGCCGCAGGTTGCCAGTCAGGTCGAGGCCGTGCTGGGCCGCCCAGTGATCCCGGCCCTTCGACCCTGGAGCGTGGCGTTGCCCGTGAGCGGCGAGGCGCGCGCACGCGGGCTAATCCGGATCGGAACCACCGCATGGTCCCGTATGGCGCAGACCTCCGACAAATCCCGCCGGCTGGCCCAAACAATCGCAGCGTTTGGGGGGGCGGTAGATCGGGCCCGGTCGCTCTATGCGTTCGCCTGCGCCCGGGGCGCCGGAGGCCGACCCGTTGGGTCCGCGGTGGAGTTCGACTTCGACGGTGACCGGCCCGTGGCAGTGCAATTCGTCTTGCGTCTGCCGTCCAGCGAGACCCCGACATCCATCCAGGAGCTATGACATGGAAAAGCTCGACCCGAGATTGCTGCTGACCCGCCAGACCTTGTCGACCGCCCCGAGCCTAGACGATGGCGCCCGCCTGGACGGCGTGATCGCAGCGCCCGCATCTGAAGGGAGCGCCGAGACGGTCAACCAATTGATGGTCATCGTCCAGTTCGACGGGCCGGTGGCCCCGTTGGAGGCGGCCGGTCTGACGGTCATGGCGCGGGCCGGTGATACCGTCACCGGCCGACTGAATCCCGATAGCCTGGAAGCGCTGGCCGACGTGGACAGCGTGATCCGGATCGAGGGCAGCTATCCGGTTTCGCTGGATTTGGATGTGTCGGTGCCGGAGGTCCGCGCCAATCAGGTGAACGCCGCGCCGGGCGTTGGGAACCCGCCCCGGATTTACAATGGGAACGGGGTCATCGTCGGCGTGATCGACACTGGATGCGACTTCATGCATCCGAACTTTCTGAACGGCAACAATACGCGCCTTGTGTCGTTGTGGGACATGACGCTGACCGCGCAAGCGGGCGAAGCCCCGCCACCAGGTATGACTGTGGGTGTCGAATATAGCCGCGCCGCAATCGACGCGGCCATCGCGGCAGGGACGGCACGGGCCACGATCCGCCATCGCGACAGCAGGGATCGCGGGCATGGCACCCATGTCGCGTCGACCGCCGTTGGCAGTGGTGCCAATCTGCCGGGCGTGGCGCCGGGGGCCGATCTGGTCGTTGTCGCCACGCGCTTCGATACGGCCAGCCTGACCTTGGCCGTCAGCTATATCCTGGACGTCGCCGATCGGCTGGATCGCCCTTGCGTCATCAACATGAGTTTGGGCAGCAATGCCGGACCCCATGACGGCACCACCGCGTTCGAGCGTTTCATCGACCGGCGGTTGGGCACGCCGGGCCGGGCCATCGTTACCTCCGCAGGGAATACCGCAAACGACAATGCCCATTGGGGCGACAGCATCGCTGCGGGCACGACGTTGGACCTGGCCCTGGATATCGCGGGCAATCCGCGCAGCGGCTTCGTTGATATCTGGTATCCGCAGACGGGCAATCTGTCGGTGACGCTGATCGCGCCGGATGGCACGACGACCGGCCCACATGCGCAGCCGGCCGCATCGGGGACGTTCCCGCCGGTCGCGACGCCATTCGTGACTGGGACGGGAACCCAGGGCGGGATCGCCTACAACATCAGCGTGCCGCAGAACCGCAAGAACCAGCTGTTCATCGTGCTGCAGAATGGGGCGACCGGCGTGGATACCGGGCGGTGGCGCGTTCGGCTGACCAATTCGGGGGCAAGCGCGGTAGCATTCCATGCCTGGACGCCGGGCAATCAGGCCATGCAGTTCAATGGCGCGACCGATCCCATGGCCTTGACCATCGGCATGCCGGGCACCGCGCGCGAGGTGATCGCCGTCGGCAGCTATATCACCAAACCCGCCGGTTCGGCCGGGCCGATCTCGGCTTTCTCGTCGCGGGGGCCAACGGCGGATGGCCGGACGAAACCAGATCTCAGCGCCCCGGGCGAGGTCATCACGGCGGCTCTGTCGCAAGATGCCATCGGGGCGACCGCGGTTGGCCCGGGCGGCAATTTCCAGAACATGCAGGGCACCAGCATGGCCGCACCCCATGTGGCGGGTGCCGTGGCCTGTCTGCTGGAAGCGCGGCCTACGCTCCTGCAAGAGCAGGTGCGCCAGGCCCTTGTCGGCACAGTCCGGACGGATAGCCATACGGGCACGGGCAACGCGGTGCCAAACGACGATTACGGTGCGGGCAAGCTTGACGTTCGTGCCCTTTTGGAGGCCGATGTCCAGGCTTTGGCCAGCCGGACCTGGGTGCGCATCCGGTCGGCTTTCTTCAACTGGACCGAAGCCGATACACCACCGATCTTTGAGATTGCCTCGAACGAGAACGGCCGCGCGGTGATCGAGCTGGCGTTCGGATCGCGAGACATTCCCGATGCCTTGACACGCGATCCCGCCGATCCGCTGCGGTACTACCATACCGCCGAACAGCTCGACAACGTGGCTCTAACCCGCGCGGACGGCACCGCAGTCACTTTAAGCTTACCTGAACAGGACATCGTCCTGACCGGCAACCATGCTGCCTGGCAGATGCCGCAGCCGTTATGGGATGCCTATCGTCAGGAACTTCTGAAATCCCGCGCCACGCCGCCGACCAGTGGTATCGACGGCGGGCTCTATTATCGGGTCCGGTTCGAGCCGACGGGCGGCACGTCGGCCATCGCCTGGCCGGCCGACGAGACGTTTGGCAGCCCCCTGAACAATCGCATGGGCATTATCCCGATCGGGTCCGATCCCGCGACCCAGGTCCGCCCGGACCAAGCCGCCATCGACGCGATGCCACGCTCGAAAGACCTGCTGGAGGCGATGTGGGATCACCTGCCCGAAGCCGATGCGGACCGGCAATCCCTCCAGCGGATCTTCACCCATCGGTTGTTTACCAACAGCATCGAAGAGACTGTGCGCGGACGCATCCTGACCCTGTGGATCGAGGCGGGCCCGGCGCGGCAGCAATTGTTCCAGCTGCTGGAACGGATGTTCCGCACTGCGGCTGGGCTGGAAATAACCGTGCTGAAGCAGCCGTGCCTGGTGGATCGTCGAATGATGGTCGATCACTTGCTGGATCTTCGGGGATTGTGGCCGCATTCCGATATCGGGTCGGCCCGGGGGTCGGAGCAGGTGGTCGAAGACATCCTGCGCGAGATCTTCGACCCCAACGGGCAGATGAACCAGGGCCGCGCGCAGACCTGCGCGCCGACTGGGATCCAAACCCTGCTGATCAACGAGAATGCGTCGGAATATGTTCGCTTGGCCCGCGGGTTGCTGTCGCAGGAGGGCAAGGCGACGATGGCCAATGGCGACGAGTTGTCGATCCCGCCCGGGATCTTTCGGGCGACCAACTATTCCGGCGATCAGGCGCGTCCCTTCTTCGTGCGCACGAATTCTGAACTGGCCTTTCAAGCGAGCGTCTTGAAATACGCCCTGGGTTCGGACTTCCCGGACTATAATCCATCGGCCCCACCCGATGACCCGGACGGCGTGAATACGGTGTTCCAGACGACGCTGGCCACCGGTTTAAGCTTCGCGCAGGTCAAGCGCGCGCTTGATGCGCTGTTCGGGGAAAGCTTCCAGATGGTCGTAGAGGCCGCGCCATCGGCGTCGCTGCGCAATGGGTTCGTCCAGCGGATGGACCAGTCGCAGGCCCCGGTCCTCACGGTTCTAAAATGGGGAACGTCGGGCCTGCATGCTGTCGTATCGCTTCGGATGGAAGCGGGGCGCGTCTTTTTCAAGAACCCGCAATATGCCGGTACGCGCCCGCCCGCGGGGCACCAGTCGATGGGCCAGGCCGACGCGCCGCCCCGGCGCACGGATGACCCGACCCAGGCGCTGGAATCGATGGGCGATGGCGACCTCGCCGGTTGGTTGCGCGGTTACTACCATCGCCCCTGAGGGCGGCGGCGATTTCCAAGAGGAGAGTTCGAGATGCTTGCCCTTTACGATATGACGCAGGACATCCCGGGTGTGGTCGTCTACCGCGATCATCAGGATTTGGGTCAGTTCTACTACATGCTGATGACGCCCCGCATTTCGATGGCGAATGGGCGACCGGCGCTGAGCCTGGTGAAGTTCCGGCGCGACATCACCGACAATCCCGATTTCCAGGAAGGCGACAGTCTGGGTGGTGGGATACTGACCTTCAGTTGCGATCTGGCCCTGACCGAAGATGAACTGCGCCGGGTGCGCAGCAGCATTCCCCGGCGCTTTGAGGACGTGCCCGACAACTTTCGCCTCGCTCCGATCAGTGTGCGGGACGGCACCGTCCGCCTGTCCGCCATGCGTGACGCGGCCGACAACGAGGATGCGCCGCCCGATGCTCCGCGTGGTTTGCAGCTGTTCGAGGAAGTCTTGGGCTCCACCAGGCCCGCCATGATCGGCGACCAGCGGGCCACCTTCACCGTCATGCTGAGCCGCGAGATGACCACTGTGATGGAGGAAACTCTGCGCGGCGGCATCAGCACGTTCGGCGTTTTCTACTCGCTGAAGTTCATGGCCATGCGCAGCGCGTTCTCGATCAAGGCCGAGGCGGATTACAAGCGCGTCTACAACCATTTGGAAACCGAGTTGGGTGTCCAGGCCCAGATCAAGGTGGTCAGCATCGCTGCCGATGTCGGTTTGGCGTTCCAGAAACTGCGCGATGAGGGGATCGTCAAGGTCGAGGTGACGCGCTTCACCGACGACGACGATCTGAACGCCAAGGCCGATGAAGCGTGGGAGTGGATCAAGGGCGAACTGATCAAAGATCTCTTCGAGACCTCATTGGCCCCGCCGGGCATCATGGCGCCCGACCGGGGCACTGGCATGCTCGGCACGCTACAATCCCTATTCGGTGCCATGCCTCCCATGACTGGAACCAGTCTGGCCCCGCCGCGCGGAACGGCGTCCGGTCCTCCCGCCACCGCGCCAGCCCCAGCAAACCTGTCCGATGGCGTCCAGCCCGCGGCTGCAACGAATGCGGCGCAGGCCGGGGCCCGCGCACCGGCGGGTGGCGGCAACCTGGTCTCCGAGTTGTCGCCCTTCCGGATTGGGTTTTCCCTGAAGTCTTTCCGGCAGGAGGAGCTCAAAGTTCGTCGCTTCGATTTCACCATGCAGGCGGCGGTCGAGCAGGAAGCCAATCCGAATGGCATGTTCTCGGCGATTGCGGACGGGTTCAATCTGGACCGGCACATATTCGAAATCGACATGGATGACGATTTCTTCGACCGGGTGAATGCGACCGTGTCCATGGCCCAAGACCTTGCGTCGGTCGGAATCGCCTCTGTCGCCGTAAACATGGAATATCCGGCGAACCGCCCATCGGGGACCGATGCCGACCACTTCGATGGTTTCCTGTTCCGGCCCGGTGAGACCGACACCCATTCCTTCACGACATTTTTGAACGACGCGCGGGAACGGGACTACCGCTACCGCATGACGATCACCTTCGATGCGCAGACCGAATGGCTGGGCCGCGACAGCCAGATCGAAACCGATTGGGTCACCAGTGCCGACCGTCAGGTGCCGCTGGCCCCCATGAACGCCATCGACCTGTTCGAGGTGCAAGTTGCGCTGTCGACCCTTGCCAACGAGGCGATTGCCCAGGTCGAGGTGGAGGTCGCCTATCGCGATCCCGGATCGGGCTTTGAAGATCGCCGGACGTTCCTTCTGACGCCCAGCGGCGGTCCGCAATCCTGGAAGCTGCGCCTGCCGGAGGGCGCACCGCGAACTTATACCTATCGCGTCCGCTACTTTTTCGCCGAAAGCAACCTGCGCGTCGAGGCCCCAGAGGAGGAAACGACCGACCCCGCTTTGGTCATCAACCCGCCGTTCCGCGGGTTGCAGCGGGTCATGATCAACCCGATGCTGCTGGATATGGCAAACCTGCTTCAGGCCATCGTCGATGTGGAATACACGGAACCGGATACCGGCTACCGCGTCAGCGTCCGCAAGGAATTTGAGCCGGGTACTCCGCTCACCCCCGAACGCTTCGACATCCCCACCTTGCAGGACGTCCCCGAACCGGTCCGCTTTACCTCGACGATTATCGGCATAGACGGCACGGTCAGCACTCAGGACCTGCAAGAGGCGCCAAATGGCATCATCGTCCTGTCCGAAAGCGAAGGCGTCACCCAAAGGATCACTGTTCGTCTCCCCCCAGCCGGGATGGGGGCATTCATCGCGCTGAAGGTAGACTTGACCAGTCAGGCCGAGACAGCAGACCGCACGTCGGCCTTCTTCACGCCCGGCGATGCCGATCCCCAAGTGGTGGCGCTGGTCGGCCCGCAGGGCGCAACCCGTGACTATGATTTCAACATAACGGGCTATGACGGATCGGGGCGCCCGGTTCCCGTTGCCTCTGGCACCGCAGCCGATGCGACCTTCGTCGTGCCTGTCGCATAAGGCCCCGCTCTTCAGAGCGAGATGTCATTGCAGGCACGCGCGGCTGACGCTCTATAGAAGACTATCCGGAAGCTTCTGCTCAGCGGCTGTGTTTGCGCGGCGGAACACCAGGGTCACCATGGTCGAGACGATCACGATGAACAGTGAATAGAGCGCGGGCACGGCCATATAGCTCTGCGCTTCATCGCCCGCGAAGGTGAACGCAATGATCGCAATGGCGAGCGGGCCGTTCTGGATACCGGTTTCCAACGCGACCGTGCGGGCATTGCGCGGATGCAGTTTCAGCGTCCGGGCGAACAGGTAGCCGATGGTGATCCCGACCAGGCCCAAGCCGATGGCGGCCACATAGGTGGCGGGCGTCGTGGTGACCAGGAATTGCCAGTTCCGAGGGATCCAACTGAGCGCGATGAACAGGATGAAGAACAGCGCGAGGGCTGAGCCCATGAACTCGGTCACAGCGCCGACATTGGCGTTGATCTTGCGCATGACCATCCCGATGGCCACCGGCACGAGCAGCAGGACCAACGTCGCGATGATGTTCTCGCGCGGGATTTGTAGATCCAAAGCGGCGGCATACAGCACCAGGATGATTGGGATCAGGATCACGCCAAACACCGTGGAGGTCACCGTCATCAGCACCGACAACGCCAGATTTCCTTTGGAGAAATAGGTGAAGATGTTCGACGTCGTCCCGCCCGGCATACACGCCATGATCAGAACGCCGATGGCGATCGCATCGGGCAGCGGCAGCAGCGTGATCAGCAGAAAGCCGATGAACGGCATGAACCCGTATTGCGAGATCACCCCGATGCCCAAGCCATAGGGCCGCCGCAGTGCGAGGTAGAAATCCCGGGGCGTCAGCGACGCACCCATGCCCAGCATGATGACAAAGATCATGAGCGCCAGAAGCGCCTGCTCGAAAGCTCCGACCATTTGGGACTACTCCGCCGCGTGCTGCGTCAGCTCTTCGGCGCGCAGGTCTTTTCTGAGGATTTTACCGACATTCGATTTCGGCAGGTCGTCGCGAAATTCCACGCGCTTGGGCACCTTATACGCTGTCAGATGGGCTTTGCAGTGGGTTCGGATATCCGCCTCGGTCAGGCCCTGGTCGCGTTTCACAACGAAAGCCTTCACCGCCTCGCCCGTCGCCTGATCCGGTACGCCGATCACCGCCGCTTCAAGGATGCCCGGATGGGTCGCCAAGCAATCCTCAATCTCGTTGGGATAGACGTTAAAGCCCGAGACGACGACCATGTCCTTCTTGCGGTCCACGATGCGGATATAGCCATCCGGGTCCATCACGCCGATATCGCCGGTCAAGAACCAGCCATCCGTCATGACCTTTTCCGTCTCATCCGGCCTGTTCCAATAGCCGGCCATCACCTGAGGTCCCTTGGCCGCGATCTCACCCGGCTCGCCTTGGGGCACCGGCTGACCGGCCTCGTCCAGGCAAGCGACCAGGGTCGACGGCACCGGAATCCCGATGGATCCGTCCCTGGTTTTGCCCAATGGATTGAAAGTTAGAACGGGCGACGTCTCGGTCAGTCCATAGCCCTGCAAGACGGGCTTGCCGGTGATCCGCTCCCATTCCTCGGCCACGGCGGCTTGCAGAGCCATGCCCCCCGCCGAGGCGAATTTCAGGTGGCGCGGCGGGCTATCCCGGAACCAGATCTCGTTCGTGAGCCCGTTGAACAGGGTATTCACGCCGCTCATCCAAGTGATCTTGTAGTTCTCGAAGGCGCGTTTCAGGGCCGATAGCGGACGGGGGTTCGGGATCAGGACGTTGCGGGCGCCCAGCCAGTAGAAACCCAGCAGGTTTATGGTGAAGGCGAAGATGTGATACATCGGCAGGGCGGTCAGCGCGACTTCGCGGCCTTTTTCCATACCTTCGATCAACTCCATCGTCTGTTCCATGTTCATGACCAGATTGGCATGGGTCAGCATGGCGCCCTTCGATATGCCGGTGGTGCCACCGGTATATTGCAGGCACGCGATGTCATCGGGCTGGACCGGTTGATGGTAGCTGTCCACCTCGATCCTCTCGGACGCCCGATGGGCGCGGCCGGCGGCCAACGCGTCCGGCAGTCGGATATGGGCGATCTCAATGGGTTTCACCGATCGGTCCCAGTGTTTCTGGACCAATCCCACGATCCCGCGCGGCAGGGCGGGCAAGAACTCGGCCACGCGGGTGACCACGATGTTGGGGATCGGGTGGCCGCGTGTTGCGTCGGGGATTTTGTCGGCAAACATGTCGATGATCACCAAGGCATGGGGCTCGGCATCCATGAACTGCTTGCCCATCTCCTCGGCGGTATAGAGCGGGTTGACGTTCACCAGGACGCACCCCGCTTTGAAGATGCCGAAGGCGGCGACCGGGAAGCTGAGGCAGTTCGGCATCTGAAGGGCCACGCGGTCGCCCCGCTCCAAGCCGGCGACTTCCCTAAGATAGATCGCGAAGGCGTCCGACATCTCGTCGATCTGCGCAAAGGACAGGGTTCCGTTCATGCCGTTGGGCAGACAGGTCGTGAAGGCGGGCGCGACGCCGTAGGTATCGGCCACCGAGCGGATCAGGTCGCCGACGGTGCGATAGGCGGGCGTTTCGATCTCCGGTCGCACACCGGGTCCGTAGAAAGCTGTCCACGGCCGTTCGTCGGCTGTCATCTGGTCTGTCCCCCGTCCTGTCTGCATAGTATCGGGCCAGACGACCAGCTTGTCGATTGCGGCTCGATTCGAAAGCTGACCGCCCGTCCAGCCGATTTAGACCCGCCCCGAAGTCGCCCCCGCGAGCGGACGGTTTTCCCTAGACCAATCCCCAAAGATCGGCCTCGGCCAATCGGGCCGCCGTGTCGATTTCGGCCAGGTCCAGGCGGCTATCGACGAAGACGAAGCGCTCGATCCCGATCGTCGTCACGCCGATGGCATCCAGATGCTCGAACCAACCGCCATTCAGATCGTCTTCGACCAGCGCGCGGGTCTCGTCGCTCAACGCGAGCACAAGCGTGTCGCGACCGCGCCCGCCGAAAAAGATGTCATGGTCCTCACCGGTCGTGCCGCCGATGAGCGACGCTTCTGTATAGAGAAAAACGTCGCTGCCGCGCCCGCCAAAGGCCACGTCCGACCCTAGGCCGTCGATCAAAACGTCGCGCCCGCTGCCGCCTTTCAACAGGTCGTCCCCTTCGCCACCGGCCAGGACGTCATCGCCGCGCCCACCGAAGACGCGGTCGTCCCCACTGCCACCCGAAACGATGTCATCCCCGCGACCGGCAAAGACCAGGTCGTCGCCCAAACCGGCCAAGGCGATGTCGTCGCCACGGCCCAGGGAAACCACGTCGTCGCCCAGTCCCGCCAGGACCAGATCATCGCCGCGCCCGAGATATTCGCGATCATCGCCGTCGGTCAGAACAGTGACGTTTCCTTCGATCACGCTTGCCGTATAGGCACCGATCACGCCATGCAGGGCCGTCGTGAAATGCAGGAAGTCGTAGAAGGCGAACTGATCCACGTCGAGGCCGTCCAGGGCCGGGTTTTGCGCGAAGACCGGGATCGGCGTGCCCGTGCTGGTGTCGATGAACGGATCGCCACCGGTGCCGAAGAACAGCGGGTCGGTGATGTTCAAGAAGCCGAAGGCGGTGGGGTCGTTCTGGATTTCGATGCCGATGATATTCAGGTCGATGATTTCGACCGCTGGCCCGAACGTTGCCGCCGCCGTGGCTTCCAAGGTGGCGTTGTAGCCGGCCAGCGCGTCGACACCGATGGCCTGGACGGCAGGCGGAGCCAACAGAAACGCAGGGAAGAAATCGGCCGGCAGCAGATTGTTGACATAGACCTTCGACACGCCGTTGGACAGCAGCGCCCCGGCAGACCCGAGGGTCGCGGACAACACGTCGCCGGCCAGGATTGTGAATTCGGCAATGATGTCGCCTTCCGAACTCGGCATGAAGGCGTTGAAATCGTTGAGGCCGATGAAAATCGACGCGGCCGTTCCCGCCGGAGCCGGACCGCCCCCGAGCGTCTCCAGGAAGCGGGCGACTTGGCCGCCTAGGTTGATGTCGAAGGTCGAAACGAAGTCGATCTCGTCCGGGGTGGCCTCCGGGTCCAGGAACGCATCGCCCAGGGGGCCGAAAGGTAGGAAGATGGCCGGAGCCTCGCCAACGGCCCGCGCCCCGCCGACTGCGAAATTGTCCACGTCGATGCCCAGAAGCTCGGGGGCGATGTCGGAATAGACGTCTCCGTTGGAGAACTGTCCGTCATAGCCAAAGATCGCCGATGGAAACGGCTCCGTCAGGACTAGGTCGGCCAGGCCGAAGAAAACGCCCGAATCCGTCAGGCTGTCCCCGAAATAGACGATCCGGTCCAGTTTAGGTGCGTTGCTCATCGTCATTCCCTCCCTATGAGATGCGACACGCCAAATGTGGCGGCGAGCCAACGATTAACCATTGCGGCCCGTCAAGGCTGATCCGCCGTTACCTCACGACACAACGCGCACGTTCGTGTCATTTGGTGGGCGCCTGGCCGCACATCGCGGCCTTGCCCTTCCGCCCGAGACGGTCCCTAGCTGCGCCGCAGGGCTGACTCGTATGGTCCAAACCGTCATGGCGATGTGAAAGGACGGTCCGCATAGCTTCTCAAGCGAATGAAACGGTTCTGGTGACCGGCGCGGACGGGTTTGTCGGACGCCATCTCGTCGATGCTTTGACAAGGGACGGTGTCGCCGTTCGGGCGTTGGACCTGCGTTTCGGCGCGCCCGTTCCGAACGGAGTGGAGACCGTCATCGCCGATATCGAGAGAGAAGAGACCATTCGATCTGCAATGGTCGGCGTCAATACCGTGATTCACCTCGCTGCGGTCAGCGATCTCTGGGTTCCGCCCGGCGATCCCAGCCGCCATCACCGGATCAATGTCGAAGGGACACGGATTGTACTCCGGTCGGCGCTCGCGGCCGGGACAAGGCGGTTCGTGTATTGCTCGTCCAATGTCACGTTGATTGCTGGATCGCGGGGGGTGCAGTCGCTCGATGGAACGCAACGGCCGCCACGGGACGCAGTCTTCGGTTCCTATGCGCGATCGAAGATCGACGCCGAATTGGCGGTCGAGGCCGCCGCGGACGTTATCGAGACGGTGATTGTCCGTCCCGGAACGCCGGTCGGCCCCGGGGACCATCGGCCCACGCCGCCCGGTCGGCTTTTGCGCGACTTGGCGAACGGTGCCGTGCCTGCTCTTCCTTCCCTAGCGGCAATCAACTTGGTTGACGTTTCCGTGTTGGCGCGGGCGATTGCAGAATCTCGATATCTTGCCGCGCCGCGTACAAGATACCTGCTGACGGGATGCGATGTTTCCTTCGGATATCTGGCCGAACTGATGGCCGAAATCACGGGTTTGGCGATGCCCCGGGAACGCGTTCCCTATGGCGTGGCATGGATGGCCGCCCTTGCCGAGGATCGCGTGCTATCCCGTTGGACGGGACGTATGCCCAAGGCTTCATTCGACGGGGTTCGCATGGCAGGCCGGGTTCGGCGCTTCTCTGCTGCGGCCGCCCATCGAGATCTCGGGTTTCAAGAAACCGACCTGCGAAGGTCGTTGACGCTGGCGTTGGATTGGATGGCGCAGAGCGGCATGGTCGAACGGCCATTGCCCGGCCTGTCGGCAGCGCTCGCGTCGATGCGGCGCTAGGATATGGTGCCATAATGGCCCCGCCGCGATGCTCGGAACGCCTAGCCGCTGGGCAAAACGGTCGCGATGCGGGCCCGACCGATCGCTGTCCTGCCCTGTTCACAGCCCGACATCCGCCGCTCCGCCCTCTGAGAACGAACCTGCTTGCCAGGGATATTTTTACACAGCTACGTTGCAAGACATTGTTCACTACAAGGGGCCCGCTGCCGCATCTCCAAGACCCGCGTGCTGTTTCGGCCGATCGAAAGACCCTCTTTGTCCCCACCTAACGCCACCTCCGCCCGCATCATCGTCGACCCGTCTGCCAGTCTGTCGCCCGCAGGTCTCAGCGTGCTCGTCCCGGTCTTTGATGGCCGCGCCGCCGATCTCGCGCCACATCCCATGCCATCTGGCCTGGACCCCATGACCGAGGTCTCGTCCATCGTGTCGCGATCCCGGTCGTCCTTCACTTGGGGCATGCGTTCGCTTCCCAAGGCTCGCCGCGACGCAATTTTCGCCGTCTACGCCTTCTGCCGCATCGTCGATGACATTGCCGATTGCGAATCGATGCATGCCGACCGGAAGCGTGCGCTTCTGGAGGCCTGGCGGATCGAGATTGAACAGGTCTACGCCGGACTGCCGAAATCGTCGATCGGCAGGGCACTGCTGGTCGCGGTCGATCATTTCGATCTACCCGGGGCCGAGTTTCGGATGATGCTTGAAGGCATGAAGATGGACGTCGATGGCCCTATCGTCGCACCGGCCAAGGCCGATCTCCTTGACTACACGCGCCGCGTTGCCGGAAGTGTCGGTGCGCTGAGCATTCGTATCTTCGGCGCCCGCGACTGCCCCGAACGAGATCGCTTCGCCCTAACGTTGGCGGATGCGCTGCAATTGACCAACATCCTGCGCGACGTGGAAGAAGATGCTCAGATCGGACGGGTCTATCTGCCGCGCCAATCGCTGGCCACGCACGGTTTGCCGGTCCATGATCCGGCGGCCTTAATTGCCGACCTCACACGAGGACATGCCGCGCTCCCCGCGATCTGCGCCGAAGTCGGCGCCATGGCTCGAACCCGCTTCCAAGAGGCGCGCGAGGCGCTCGGGGCGCTGGAACCTGCATCGGTTCGCCCGGCCTTGATGATGATGGGCGTCTATGAAGGGTATCTCGACCGGATGGAAGCGCTCGGCCATGCGCGCCATGTCCGGGCGTTGACGATGCCACGATGGCAGAAGCTCGCCCGCAGCTTGCGGTACGCCTATGCACCGCCGCGTCGCGCGGCGCCTATTTCTTCCGGGGTCATGGGGTCGCGTCCATGAAACGTCTCCCCTTTTCCCGCGGCTTCGGCACAAGGATTACGACCCCATGAACGTCCTCGTCGCGTCCCGTCTTTCGACGGGCCTGCCCAATGCCGCGCCCACCGATCTTCACAGCACAATCGAAACGCAGCGCGATTCGCTCTTTGATCTTCAACGTCGTGACGGTCACTTCCTGTTCGAGTTGGAAGCCGACGCCACGATCCCGTCGGAATACATCCTGCTGCGCCATTTCATCGGAAATGTAGACCCCAAGCGTGAGTTGCGTATCCTGCCCTATCTGCGCGGCCTTCAGAATGCGGACGGGTCTTGGCCCCTGTTCCATGCGGGGGCGGGCAACATGTCCGCCACGGTGAAGGCCTATTGGGCGTTGAAGCTGGCGGGCGAGGATATCGACGCCCCCCATATGATCCGAGCCCGCGCCTGGGTCCTGGGTCGCGGGGGTGCGGAGACGGCGAACGTGTTTACACGGATCATGCTGGCGCTGTTCGGTGAGATCCCTTGGCGTGGCGTGCCGGTCATGCCGGTCGAGATCATGCTGCTGCCGCGCTGGTTTCCGTTCCACATGTCGAAAGTGGCCTATTGGTCGCGGACGGTGATCGCCCCGCTTCTGGTGCTCTATGCCTTGAAGCCACGGGCCATGAACCCAACGGGCCTCACCATCCGCGAGCTTTTCGTCACCGCGCCCGAACAGCATGGCGCCTACAACGTGAACCCCACGGGTGAGCGGATCGGGGACCTGTTCCTGGGCCTGGACCGTATCTTGCAAAGCGTCGAGCCTCGGTTCCCGAAAGGCCTGCGGGCACGGGCCATCGCGGCGGCGACGAACTTCTTCACCGAGCGCCTGAATGGGCGGCATGGGCTGGGGGCGATCTATCCTGCCATGGCCAATGCCGTCATGGCATTCCATGCCCTGGGCCGACCGGATGACGACCCGGACGTGGTCACCGCATGGCAAGCGATCGAAGATCTGATCGTTGAGCGAGACGAAGGCCTCTATTTCCAGCCCTGCGTATCGCCGATCTGGGACACGGGCCTTGCGGCACACGCCCTGATGGAAGCCGGCGAAAGCGAAGCCGACCACGCACGGGTCCGGAGCGCCTTGGATTGGCTTGCGGAACGTCAGATCCTGGATGTCCGCGGAGACTGGACCGTCCGGCGTCCCGATGTGCGTCCCGGCGGCTGGGCGTTCCAATACGAAAATGCCCATTACCCAGATGTGGACGACACGGCGGTCGTGGTTTTGGCGATGCATCGCCATGACCCCGACCGCTATGCCGAAGCGATCGCCCGCGGCTGCGAATGGCTGGTCGGGATGCAATCGCGATCCGGAAAGATGGCCGGCGGCTGGGGCGCGTTCGAGCCGGAGAACGATCATCTCTATCTCAACTCGATCCCGTTCGCCGATCACGGCGCGCTTCTGGACCCCCCGACCGAGGATGTGACCGCCCGTTGCGTCGGCTGTCTGGCGCAGGTGAATGCCGAGGCCCATGCCGCGGCCATCTCGGGGGGTATCGACTTCCTGAAGCGGATGCAGAAGCCCGACGGGTCTTGGTTCGGCCGCTGGGGCGCGAACCACATCTACGGCACGTGGTCGGTGCTGG
>JBCDCW010000027.1:0-21310 GCA_039180995.1 Pseudomonadota bacterium | reverse complement strand
GGTTCAGACCCTCCTCCAAACCCATGCCGAAGACGTGGCCAGCCCGTCCCGCCGCACGATCCAACCCGTCCTCGACGACCTCGCCGCCAGCGGCCTGCCCGCCATGCCCGACTTCCTGGAAGCCTGGGCCGACCGCGGCGTCGTCCAACGCGCCTCCGACGGCCTGTTCTTCTTCGGTGAGCGCGACGGCGACGTCTACGCGCTGCGCTCGGTCGAAGATGGCTCTGACGCGGGCACCGTCGCCCGGCGCGAGGCCGACCAATTGCGCCCCAATGCGGGCGTCCGCCGCCTGATCGCCACGGCCCTGGTGCAGTTCCAACTGAACGATCCCAACCCCGACCGCCGCCGCGCCGCCCTCGACGCCCTGTCCCGCAACCCCACGCCCGAACTCCTCGCCCCCCTCCGCGCCTCGATCGAGGGCGAGGAAGACCGCGCCATCCGCGCCCGCAAGGAGGCGCTCGACCGCCTCATTACCATCCGCTTCGGTGAAGACCGCACCGCGCGCCTGGCCGCCATCTTCTGGATGTCAGACCAGGTCTCGCTGGAGGCCCGCGCCGCCCTGAACGCCGTCCTCACCACCGACACCTTCGTCGGGGCGCCGCCCGAAGAGGCCAACGTCGCCCGCACGCTCCAAGTCGGCACCGACATCACGCCCGACCAAGCCCTGGCCCTGCTCGCCGACGAAGACATCGTCCCCGATGAGGTCACCCGCGAAGACCGCGACGCCGCCCTGATCTCCGCCATCGACGGCGAGACTGTCGCAGGCACGCCCATCGCCAGCCTCGACACCGAAGAGGCCCGCTGGACAGCTTACGAAACCCTGGCCGAGCAGGGCCTCGCCCCACCGCGCCCGCCTATCGACGCCGTCGAAATCCTCCTCGCCGCCAACCCCATTGTCGAGATCTACGACGAGCCCGACGCCGCCATCACCTCCGCCGCCGAAGGCGCGCTGGCCCAGGTCGAGGCCCGCGTGGCCCGCGCCCAAGCCGCCGATCTGGGCCTCGACGCGCTGTCGCTCGCGTCGATCTACTTCCTAGCCGCCATTGGCCTGGCCATCACCTTTGGCGTCATGGGCGTCATCAACATGGCCCATGGCGAATTCATCATGATCGGCGCCTATACCGGCTATGTGGTCCAACTCTTCGTGCCCGATTACACTGTGTCGCTGATCATCGCGCTCCCGCTCGCCTTCTGCACCGCCGCAGCGGCGGGGGTGGCCCTGGAGCGCCTGGTCATCCGCCACTTGGCCCACCGCCCGCTGGAGACCTTGCTGGCCACCTTCGGCATCTCCGTCGCGCTGCAACAGATCTTCAAGAACATCTTCGGCACCCAAGCCGTCCCGCTGACGTCGCCCGATTGGCTGGCCGGCGCCTGGAGCCTCAACGACGTCATCGGCATCAGCTACATCCGCATCGCCATCTTCATCCTGGCGCTCCTGTTCCTCGCCCTCCTCGTCTACATTCTGCGCCGCACGCGCCTCGGCCTCGAAGTCCGTGCCGTCACCCAGAATTCCGGCATGGCCGCCTCCCTCGGCATCGACCCAGACCGCGTCGGCATGGCCACCTTCGCGCTGGGCTCTGGGATCGCGGGCGTGGCGGGCGTGGCCATCGGCCTCTTCGCCCAGGTCACCTCCGAGATGGGCGCGGGCTACATCGTGCAGAGCTTCATGACCGTTGTCGTCGGCGGCGTCGGGTCGGTCTTCGGCACGTTGGCGGGCGCGGGCCTGATCGGCGGGCTGCAAAAGGGGATCGAGTGGCTGAATCCCTCCAACACCTTGGCCGCGCAGACCTACATGATCCTCTTCATCATCCTCTTTATTCAGTTCCGACCGCGGGGCATCGTCGCCCAGAAGGGCCGGTTCGCCCAATGACCGATACAGCCCAAAATCCGACAGAACGTCCGACGCAGATCAGACGTATATCCGACGTAGATCAGACGTCGCGTCGTCCCCTGATTTTGCGCCCCGACGTGCTCACCTTTCTGATCGTCCTGGCCGCCCTCACCATCGGCGCGACGGTCCTGGCCGAGGCCGGTCTGATCTCCACCGCCTTCGTCAAGACGCTCGGCAAGACGCTTTGCCTGTGTCTCGCCGCGCTCGCCATGGACCTGGTCTGGGGCTACACCGGCATCCTCAGCCTCGGCCATTTCGCCTTTTTCGGCATCGGCGGCTACGCCATCGGCATGTGGCTGATGTGGGACCGGACCGAGGGGATCGTTATCGACACCCTGGCCCGCAACCCGCTCCCCCCCACACCCTTGGAAATCCAGGAACAAATCGGCACGCAAATCTTCGGCGTCGTGGGCAGCAGCGACATCCCGTGGCTCTGGGCCTTCGCCGGATCGCTGCCGATCCAGCTGGCCTTCGCCGTCCTCGTCCCCGGCCTGATCGCGCTGATCTTCGGCTGGCTCGCCTTCCGCAGCCGCGTCGCGGGCGTCTACCTGTCGATCCTGACCCAAGCGGGCACGCTGGCCCTCTCCCTCTGGCTCTTCCAGAATGACTCAGGGTTGCGCGGCAATAACGGACTTTCGGGCCTGCAAAACATCCCCGGCCTCGACGCCGTCCCGCAATCCACGCTCAGTCTCTGGTTCCTCTGGGCCTCCGCACTCGCCCTGGCGCTGGCCTACCTGGCGGCGGCCTGGCTCGTCTCCGGCCGCTTCGGGTCGGTCCTGCGTGGCATCCGCGACGACGAGGCGCGGGTCCGCTTCCTCGGCTATGAAGTCGAGCATTACAAGCTCGCCATCTTCACCGTCACCGCCATGGCCTGCGGCATTGCGGGCGCGCTTTATTACCCCCAAGCGGGCATCATCAACCCGGCCGAGATCGCGCCCATCGCCTCGATCTACCTGGCCGTCTGGGTCGCCATCGGCGGGCGCGGCCGTCTCTATGGCGCAGTGATCGGCGCGGCCATCGTCTCGCTTGCCTCCTCCTGGTTCACCGGTGGCGGCGCACCCGATATCGACCTCGGCTTCTATACGATCCAATGGACCGATTGGTGGCTGGTCCTGCTGGGCCTCTCCTTCGTCCTGGTCACGCTCTTTGCGCCCAAGGGCCTCGGCGGCCTGGTCGACCTCTACACCGAGCGCCGCGCGCGCCGTCGGCAGGGGGACTACGGCCCCGACGACGGCGCGCTCCGCCAGGAGGAGGACACGCCATGAGCGCTCTTCTCGAAGTCTCCGGCGTCTCAAAGACCTTCGACGGTTTCAAGGCCATCGACAATCTCAGCTTTTCGGTCAACGAGCCCGAACTGCGCGCGATCATCGGCCCGAACGGCGCCGGCAAGACGACCTTCATGGACCTGGTAACCGGCAAGACGCGCCCCGATTCCGGCACCATCCGCTACGGCGATCTGTCCCGCGACCTGACAAAGATGTCCGAAGCCCGCATCGCGCAGTCGGGCATCGGCCGGAAGTTCCAAAAGCCCACCGTGTTCGAGGCCCAGACGGTCCTCGAAAACCTCGCCATGGCCCTGCAGGCCACCCGGAACCCGCTGCGGGTCCTCACCCGCCGCCCAGACACCCGCGACCGCGCCGCCCAGATCGCCGACCGCGTCGGCCTCGTCGCCCATCTCGACCGCATGGCGGGCATCCTGAGCCATGGCCAAAAGCAATGGCTGGAGATCGGCATGCTGCTGGCGCAAGAACCCCGCCTGCTGCTGGTCGACGAACCCGCCGCGGGCATGACGGCGGCCGAACGCGAACGCACGACCGAGATGCTGGTGGAGGCCGCCAAGGACCATGCCGTCGTCGTCATCGAGCACGACATGGAATTTGTCCGCCGCCTGAATTGCCGCGTCACCGTCCTGCATGAAGGCCGCGTGCTGGCCGAAGGCTCGCTCGACCATGTCTGCGCCGACCCGCGCGTGATCGACGTCTATCTGGGCCGCCCCGAAGAGGCCGCCCATGCTTGAGGCGCGGGGCATCACCCTCGATTACGGCGGCAGCCGCATCCTTCATGGCGTCGATCTGACCGCCGAACGGGGCCGCGTCACCTGCGTCATGGGGCTGAACGGCACCGGCAAGACGTCGCTTCTGAAGGCGCTCGCCGGGCGTCACCCCATGGGAGGGGCCGTGACGCTGGACGGCCAACCCCTACCGCCGGGCGCCAAGGCCCGCGCCCAGGCGGGCATCGCCTACGTCCCGCAAGGCCGCGAGGTTTTCCCGCAACTCACCGTCGCCGAAAACCTCGCCACCGGCTTCGCTTGCCTGCCCCGCGACCAACGCGGCGTGCCGGACGACGTGTTCGACCTTTTCCCCGTCCTCAAAGATATGCGCGGCCGCCGGGGCGGTGACCTGTCGGGCGGGCAGCAACAACAGCTCGCCATCGCGCGCGCCCTGGTCACCCGCCCCAAGGTCCTGCTGCTGGACGAACCGACCGAGGGTATCCAGCCCAACATCATCGCTCAAATCGGCACCGTCATCGACGGCCTGCGCCAAAAGGGCGAGATGGCCATCGTTCTGGTCGAACAACGCTTCGATTTCGCTTGGGGTCTGGCCGACCGCATCGTCGCCCTGCGCCGGGGCGAGATCATCCGCGATCAGCAGCGCACAGCGGCTGTGCGCGATGAGGTGCTGGAGGACGTTTCGGTCTAACCCATGCCGGAAGGCGCGAACGCGGGGACGGGCCGTAGGCTGCGCAGGACCAGGTCCAGGTGACTTCGCAACATCGCCTCGCGGTCCAGCGGCGCGATCGATGCGAAGATCATCTGCCAGAACAGCGCCATAATCGCCGGAGCGATGACGACCCGCAGGTCCAGGTCCGCGATTTCGGGCGCGAACTCGCCCCGGTCGATGCCCCGGCGGATGATCCTTTGCAGCAGGCTGAGGCCGCTATCGTTGATCCGGGCATGGTGAAGGCGCACGAGGTCCGGAAAGCGCCGCCCCTCAGAGACCAATATGCGCAACAGCAGGATCGTTTCGGCTTCCGATGCTTCGCTATGAAGATGGGTTAGAAACCGTTCCAGCAGTGCCTCGCTCGTCCCGTCATATGCGTCCAGCGCTTGGCCCATCTCTTCCAGAGGATCGGTCAGGATCCGGCGCGTAAGAGCGTCGAAGATCCGGTCTTTGCTGTCGAAATAAAGATAGATCGTCGCCCGCGCGATCCCGGCTCGTTTGGCGATGTCGGCGAAGGTGGTGTCGGCGAAACCCTTCGCCTCGAACTCCGCAAGGGCTGCCGCCAAGATCTCGCCCGGTCTGGCGATCTTGCGCCGTTTCGGCATCTCTTTCATCGGCGCTTGCCCCCCCGTCGTGAGCCCGGTAGTGACGTTACTGACATCCGTGTCATTAAAGACTCTTGTCCCTTACCCGAGCAGACCGCAATGGCAAACACCCCGCAAGACGACTTACCGCTGCTGGAAACAGGGCAAGCCCGGACGACCGAAGCGGGTGGGGCCGCGCGACGCTGGGCCCGCATCCTGTTGCGGCTGCCGGTCTTGGTGCTCTTGCTCGGCCTGGGCGGTGTATTGGGGCTCTACTACCAGCCTCCGGGGTTGCAGGCCTTTTTTGGCGCCACGGGTCTGACGCCCGGCGGTGGAACCGATACGCCGATTGCGACCGCCATCGCTCAGGTGGCCGCGCAGGAGGAAGTCGCGATCGTCTCGCAGGGCGACGTGGTCGCGCTGGGCCGGATCATTCCTGATGGCGACGTGGTCACCGTCGCACCGCCTTTCGGCGCGGGGGACGCGCGCGTTCAGGACCTGCGCGTCCGAGAGGGCGATGTCGTCGACATCGGGCATGTCCTGGCGGTGCTCGACAACCGCGCGCAGCTGGACAGTAGCGTTGCGACCGCCAGAGCCGCCCTACAGGTTCAGCGGGCCGCCTTGTTGCAAGCGCAGGCCGATGTGCGGGCCAGCCTGGCCGAGGCGCGCGCCGGATTGGAACGTGCGGAAGCCACGGCCGAAGCCGCGACGGCCGAGCTGGAACGGACCACCTCGCTGCTTGAGCGTGGCGTGACCACCCGGGCCGTCTTCGACGCGGCGTTGGCCCGCGCGACGGAAGCCACACGGGACGTCATCAGCCGCCAGGCTACGCTGTCGCGATTTCAAGTCGAAGAGGGCACGCCGCAGCCGTCGATCCTGTTGGCCGAAGCCAATGTGGCCGCCGCCGAGGCCGAGCTTGCCCGGGCCGAATTGGCGTTGGACGAAGCTTTCGTGCGCGCGCCTATCTCTGGAACTGTCCTGGATGTGAATGTCCGTCCGGGTGAGAAGCCGGGAACGGATGGCATCCTGCATCTGGGCAATACCGACCGCATGACCGTCGAGGTTGAGGTCTATCAATCGCTCATCGGCCGCGTCGCCATTGGTGACCCCGTCCTGATCATCGCCGAGGCCTTCGCGTCCCCGTTGGCTGGCGAGGTCACCGCTATCGGGCTTGAAATCGGGCGGCAAACGATCACGTCCGACGATCCTGCGGCCAACACCGATGCGCGGGTCGTGGACGTGATCGTGGCCTTGGATGGCGCTTCGTCCGGCCAGGCATCGCGCTTCACCAATCTGGAGGTCGTCGCTCGCATTGATGCCGGGCGGGCGCCATGACGGCAATCTTGGCTTGGATCACGGGCCGCCTCCCCATTGGTTGGCTGCAATTGGCCCATTCCAAGACCCGGTTGGCGGCGGCCGTTGCCGGCGTGGCCTTCGCGAACATCCTTGTGTTCGTGCAGCTGGGGATCCTGGGTGCGCTCAACCAATCTACCGTGGCGCCTTACGATCTGTTTGGAGGCGACATCATGATCTCGTCCGTGGATGCCAATACCTTGACCGATGGCTCGAACGTGGCGCGGGTGCGAATGTTTCAGGCGCTGGCCGTGCAAGGTGTGGCGCGGGCGGCCCCGCTGTATATCGGCAATGTCGATTGGCAACGGGCAGATGGCGGGTCGTCGACCCTTCAGGCCATTGGGCTGGATCCCGATCAGCCGGATTTCGTGCCATCCGCTTTGCGCGAGACGCTACAGACCTTGCTGCTTGCGGATACGGTTCTGATCGATTCCAGCACAAGGGGTCTTCCGTCCGGCGCGCTGGAGAGCGTGACGCCCGATCGGCCCTACCGCTTCGAGCTTTCCGACCGGGCCTTGAACGCCGTCGGCACCGTCGAGGTCGGCGGAGGCTTCACCGCCGACGGAACGCTTTATGCATCAGATCAGACCTTCCTACGGCTGTTCGGTAGCCGGACGTCGGCCGCGCCCAATCATATCTTGGTCACTGTGGACGACGGCTTGGTCCCGCATGTCGTGGTCGAGCGGTTGCGCGCGGTCCTGCCGTCCGACGTGGTCAAGGTCGCGACCAAGGCAGAGGCCGCGGCCGCCGATTTGGCCTATCAGACGACCGAGCGGCCGACTGGCATCATCTTCGGCTTCGGTGTCGTGATCGGGATCATCGTCGGATTGGTGATCGTCTACCAGGTTCTGTCCACCGACGTGGCCGACCATCTTCGCGAATATGCGACGTTCAAGGCCATGGGCTATGGCCATCCGTTCTTTTTGAGCATCGTCTTGGAAGAAGCCGTGATCCTGGCCCTGTTCGGCTTCCTCCCGGGCGTTGCCATCGCGACCGGAATCTACGTGGCCATGTCGGCTGCCACGGGGCTGCCTTTGACGATGAGCCCGGATCTGGCCGCGATGGTCCTGATCGGAACCGTCCTGGCCTGCGTGATCTCGGGTGCGCTGGCCACGCGGCGGCTGGCGGCCGCCGACCCGGCGGACTTATTTTGATGGACGGTTCCAATATCGCCAACCCGCCCGTGCTGGTCGCCGGGTTGGACCATTTCTTCGGTCGGGATGAGGCGCGCAAACAGGCAATCTGGGACGTGTCCATCGAGATCGAGCGGGGCAGTCTGACCGTGCTGATGGGACCGTCCGGGTCCGGCAAGACGACGGTGCTGACCTTGATGGGATGCCTGCGCGAGGTGCAGGAGGGCTCGGTTCGCCTGCTGGGGCAGGAACTGCGCGGCGCGCCCGAGGCGACGCTGGTGGCATTGCGACGACGCCTCGGCTTCATCTTCCAGGCCCACAATCTGCATGAAAGCCTGACGGCGACCCAGAACGTGTTGATGGGCCTGCAGGTTCACGGATCAGGGGATCAAGCGTCACAGATCCGGGCGGCGCATCACATGCTGCGATTGGTCGGTCTGGGGGATCGCCTGGATTATCTGCCCAGCGGCTTGTCGGGCGGCCAGAAACAGCGCGTGGCCGTCGCCCGCGCCTTGGTATCGAACCCCGAGATCGTGTTCGCGGACGAACCGACGGCCGCGCTCGACAAGGAGTCGGGTGCGACCGTGGTGCAGATGCTCAAGGCGCTCGGCCGCCAGCGGGGGACGACCACAGTGATGGTCACCCACGACAACCGCATTCTCGATTTGGCCGACCGGATCGTGACCTTGGAGGATGGCCGCATCGTCTCCGACAATCGTCCCAAGCCGGAGGGTTAAGTCGGGGAGACGGCGCCCGCTGCGCCGCTGGCTACCATCTCGTCGATCCGATCTTCAGGGTACCCGATTTCTCGAAGCAGTTCGGCGGTGTGTTCCCCCACCAAGGGGGCGGGACGGGTGATCTCCGCGGGCGTCGCGCTCATGCCGACGGCGGGGCCGACCACCTTGACCGTCCCGGCGCGCGGGTGGTCATAGGTCTGGATCAGGCCCAGATGACTGACCTGAGGATCGGCGGCGGCTTCCAGGTGGGTCTTGACCTCGCCGCACCAGATATCGGCCTCCAGCAGCGCCGCGATCAGGGTCTGGTTGGTCCATTTGCCAGTCTCGGCGGCGATGGCCCGCCAGACCATATCGCGGTCGTCGAACAGGGTCGCGGGGTTGTCGAAGCGCAGCAGGTCTTCGTTGCCCAGCACGCCGATAAGGGTTTTGTAGGGGCTCATGGCGATGGTGACCCAGCCGTCCTGGGTCGGGTAGGTGCCGAAGGGCGCGTCCATACCGGGATGGCCGATGCCGGAATTGGGGCGCTGGAAATCCTCGTTGAAGTTCAGCGCCATGACCATTTCCTGGTTCTGGTGGGCCAGCATCCCCGCAAGAAGGTTGATCTTCACCTCCTGCCCCTGGCCCGTCCGTTCGCGGTAGAGCAGGGCCGACAGGATGCCATAGACCATGTTCATGGCGCCGATCTGGTCGGAGAAGCCTGCGCCCACGGGCGTCGGCGGCTGATCGGCCTGGCCGGTGGCAGCCATGATACCGGTCAGGCCCTGGATCAGCATGTCTTGCCCGGGGCGGTCCACGTAAGGGCCGTCTTCGCCGTAACCGGAGCCGGAGCAGTAGACGATGCCGGGGTCCACGGCGCGGAAGTCTTCGTAGCCGTAGCCAAGGCGGGCCATGACGCCGGGGCGGAAGTTTTGGATGACGACGTCAGCGGTTTCGGCCAGCTTCATGATGGCCTCGCGCGCTTCGGGCGCCTTCAGGTTCAGGGCCAGACTGCGCTTGTTCCGGTTCCAGGCTAGGAAATTGGGGCTTTCGGAGCCGCCGACCCATTTGTTGCGGAAGGTCAGGCTGCGGAACATGTCGCCGCTGCCGGGACGTTCGATCTTGATCACGTCGGCGCCCATATCGGCCAGCAATTGGGTGGCGAACGGCCCTTGCAGCAGGTGGGAAAAGTCGAGGATCTTGATGTGGGACAGGGCTTTGTCGGTCATGTCTCAGGTCCTTTCATCGTCGAGATCGCCCCGGGCGCGGGCGCGGGCGTCGCGCCACAGATCGCGGAGGGCGGTCAGGGTCGCGCCGTCGTCGTGGCCTTTGGTGAGGGCCATACGCAGATGGGCGGCGGCCGCATTGGTGAAGGCGGGAAAGCCGTCGAAGCGGGGGCGCAGGAGGGCGTGTTCAGCGGTGGCGAGCGTGTCGCGGTAGAAGGTATTCGAGGCGGCGTTGACGTCCGGGTTTTCCCAGGCGGTGCGGGCCGAGGGCTGGCCGCCATGGGCGGGAATGAACCCGGCTTGGGTGTCCGCGCGCATCAGGTATTCGATATGGTCCAGGATGGCCGGATCGGGATCCCGGCGGGCGGAAAAGGCGATGCCGGTGCCGCCCAAAACGCCGCCCTTGCCGCCGGGGGCGCGGATCGTGTCCGAGAAGGCGACCGGGCGGGCGGCTTTTGCGTAGGTGACATAGCCGAAGATGAGCGGGATCAAGGCAATGTCGTCGCCGTGAGTCATGGCGTGCAAGAGGGCGATGGGGTTCTTGTCGACGGTGCCTCGGGGCGCCTGGGCCGCCAGGCGGCGCAGGCGGGTGAGGCAGTCGAGGGCGATGTCGTCGGGCAGCATGTCGTCGCCCGCGATGACGTGGCCCCGGCCCGCAGCCATGGAGATGAGGTTCAGGAAGGCGTGTGGGCCGCCCAGAGACAGGGCGACAGGGTGGGTGGCCGCGATATGTTCAACGGCGTCCCAATCGGTTGGTGCGTCGGGCAGCAGGTCGGGGCGGCGGGCCATGACCTGGGTGGCAACGTCCAGCGGCAGGGCCCAGTGCCGGTTATCCCATTGGTAGGAGGCGAAGGCGGGGCCGACGGTGTCCGTTTCCCAGGCTGCCAGTTTTTCGGGCGAGAAGAGGTCGTCGAGCGGGATGAGACAGCCCTCGACCACGGCCTCGCCGATATGGGGGTGATCCAGGACTACGAGGTCGTAACTGGCGCAAAGCTCGGTGATGGGGGCGCTTTCGAACCCTTCGAGGGGCTGCTTGTCCCATTGGATCAATGGTATAGCGCGGGTTTGGTTGACCTGACGTGCGGCCGCGGCCAGCGCGTCATAGCCACGGGGGTGGTCCCAGGTGAGGCCACGTGTTGTCATCGGGACGCCTGCCAGAGCGGCGGGGCGCCGATATCCATGGCGATCTCGGTCAGGTGCCAGCGGCCGAGATTGGCGGTGTAGAGACGATCGCCCGCGAAGGCGATATTGGTCGGGTGGCAGAAGACATGGGCGGTCGGGTCCTCGATGAGGATTTGCGTGTCGCCCTGGGGGTCGATGCGCAAGAGGCGCGAGGGTTCGTAGCAGCCGACGATGAGGTTGCCCTGGCTGTCGAAGGCCAGACCGTCGGGGAGACCGGGGAGATCCGTTGCGAAGGGCTCGGGCGCGCCGGGGGTGCCGTCCGGGGCGATGGGGATGCGTGTGATCGCCGGGGCGAAGGTTTCGCAGACGTAGATGGCGTCGTCGGAGAGGGCGAGGCCGTTGGCGAAGTTGAGGTCGTGGGTGTACCAGAGATCGCCCTGGCCCGTCGCCAGGTCATAGGACCAGATGCCGGGGCCTGGCTGGCCCGAAGCGTAGCTGTCAGAAACCAGGAGACGGCCGCGGGCGGCCTCCACCAGGGGGTAGTTGGGGATGCGGATGCCGGGCTGAGTGAAGCGGGTAAGGTCGCGCGTCGCCAGGTCCAGGCGGAAGATCGCGGCGTGTTTCATGTCACAGACAAAGAGCGCGCGGTCGCCGTCGAAGGCCAGGCCCAGGGCGAAGCCCCCGGTCGAGGCGACGCGCTCGAACCCCGTGCCGTCGGCAGCGACGCGGCAGATGTCGCCGTCTTGGTTGCCCGCCCAGATGAAGCCATCGGGGCCCACGGCCACGCCTTCGGGGTGGCTGAGTTTAGGATCCGAGGAGGTGCCGTCGAAGAGGACGCGGGCGCGGCCCAGGGGGAGGATGGTCTGGTCGGCGGTTGCGAAGCGGAAGGTCATGGCCGCCGGTCGCCCGATTGGCCGTCAAAGACGTGCAGCTTGGCGCGGTCGAAAGTCAGGGCGATGGCGCTGTCCATGGGGCGGCCACCCTGGGGGCCGACCTTGACGGAGATCAGGCCACCGCCCGCGCGCAACACGATCAGGGTGCTGTCGCCCAGGAGTTCGGAGGAATAGACCGTGCCGCTGAGATCGCCCTTGCCGTCGGTCACTTGAATATCTTCGGGGCGGATGCCCAGGGTGGCTGGGCCATCGGGCTGACCGGGCAGGTCGATCTGGCCGGTGGCGTGGGTAAAGGTGCCGCCTGCGACGGCGCCCTCGATCAGGTTCATCGGCGGAGAGCCGATGAAGCCCGCGACGAAGGTGTTCGCGGGGTTGGCGTAGATGTCGGCAGGCGTGCCCATCTGCTGGATCTTGGCTTCGTTCAGGATGACGATGCGGTCGGCCAGGGTCATGGCCTCGACCTGGTCATGGGTGACGTAGATCGTGGTGGTCGCCAGGTCTTTTTGCAGATGCCGCAACTCGGCCCGCATCACCGTCCGCAGTTTGGCGTCCAGGTTCGACAGGGGCTCGTCCATCAAGAACAGGCGCGGCGTGCGCACGATGGCGCGGGCCAGGGCCACGCGCTGGCGCTGGCCACCGGACAGCTCGCCCGGGCGGCGGGCCAGCAGGTGCTCCATCTCGACCTTGGCGGCGGCGGCGCGGATACGCTCGGCGCGCTCCGCCTTGGCGATTTTGGCGATCTTCAGCGGGTAACCGATGTTTTCGGCGACCGTCATGTGGGGGTAGAGCGCGTAGTTCTGGAACACCATGGCCAGGTCGCGATCCCGGGCCGGGGTGTCGTTGACCCGCTTGCCCGCGATCCGGATCTCGCCGCTGGTGGGTTCCTCCAAGCCCGCCACCAGACGCATGGTGGTGGACTTGCCGCAGCCCGAAGGGCCGAGCAGGACGAGAAACTCGCCATCCTCGATGGAGAGGTTCAGGCGCTCCAGGGCGGTGTAGTCGCCGAAGGCCTTGTGCAGGTCTCGCAATTCGACGGTGGCCATGGGTCAGGTCTCTCCGGTCAGGAAATTGGCGAGGAACGGCAGGCGGCGGGGGTGGCCCGTGTCGCCCTGGATGATCAATTCCGCACCCTCGATGTGGATGTCCTGCACGCGCGTCCAGCCGTCTGGGCGGGCGATGGCGCCAATCACCTGGGCGATACGATGGGTTTTACCGTCGGCGAGTTGCAACGCCGTCGGGACCCCAAGATCGGCAATGGGGTTGGGGCCGAGTGCAGCGCGATGACCGGCGGCCCCAGCGGCGATGCCATCTTCGATTCCCAGCACGCCGGTGTGACGACTGTTCCAAGGGGCATAGTCCCGGCCCGCATTGGAGTGCCAGAGCATGGTGATGGGCAGGATGTGCGGGTCTTTCAAGGTGAAGACGATGTCGTCTTCGGTGTGGCGGAGGACGGCGCTCCACCCCAGATCGGTGCCGGGGGCTTCGACAAGGGTGATGAAATCCTCGTGCGCGGTGCCGATGGGGAGGTCGGCCAAGTCGACAGTACCACCGCCTTCGGCCGGAACGGCGCTCAGATCGGCGGTTTGGGTGCCACGGGCGAGACGGTTGCGGCCCGGCTCCAGCGGGGTATCGGGGGTTAGGGCGAGGCGCTTGGGCGAAGTTGAGAAGGTGCCACCGCCAGCCATGTGGATCATCGGGTGATAGGCCAGGGTCACGCCGCCGGTGCCGCCTTCGATGACATGGAATTGGTAAAGCAGCGGGGCGTCGGGGGCGAGGCATTGGTACTTGGCGATGCCAGCGCCTTGGACGCGGCGCTTCAGGATCAGGCAAAGCTCGCCATACATGGCGGGGACCACGTCCCAGGCGCTGTTGGCGGGCCAGCCATGGGCGGGGACGTCATCCAGATCGCTGGCACCGAAGGGCATGCAGAGGAAGTCACCGGCCAGCTTGCGTTCGACCGGCAGGAGGCTGTCATCGGCCTGGACCTCGGGCTCTTGCAGCCAAGGGGCTTGGTGCAAGGGCGCGATCAAGCGGTCGCCGTCGACCAGCGACAAAGCCCGGATGTTACCCAAGGCCGGATCGACGGCCAACCGAGCGCCGGCCGTGGTCTGGGCCACGGCCCAACCGGGGGGTACTGTCGCCGCCCGCATGCTATTCCCCCCTGATCGCCAAGCCGCCATCCACCCGCAGGATCTCTCCGGTGATGAAGCTGGCCCGGTCTGAGGCGAGGTAAAGCACGGCTTCGGCGACCTCGGTCGGCTGTCCGAAGCGGCCGATGGGGTGGGCCCGGTTCCATTCGCCGCGCAAGGCGGCGCCGCCATCGGGCAGATCGTCGAAGATCTTCTCGTTCATGGGCGTCAGGATCGTTCCGGGGGCGACGGCGTTGACGCGGATGCCCGCAGGTGCCAGGTCGACGGCGGCCTGCACCGTCAAGGCGTTGATCGCGCCTTTGGCGGCGGCATAGGCGGGCCAGCCCTTGAAGGCCCGCAGGCCCTGGACAGACGACATGTTGATCACCGCGCCGCCGCCACGCTTGCGCATTTCCGGCACGCAGACGCGCATGCCGCGCCAGACGCTGGACAGGTTGGTGTCGATGACGGTCTGCCAGGTGTCCTCGTCGATCTCATCGACCACGCCATTGATGGCGCGGGCGGCGTTGTTGACCAGGATGTCGATGCCGCCGAAGCGATCGACCGCCGTGGCGGCCATGGCTGCCATCTGGTCGAACTGGCGCACATCGGTCTGGACGAAGGTCGCGCCGATGGTCCGGGCGGCCTTGGTCCCGCCCTGGGCATCCACATCGGCGATGACCACCCGCGCGCCCTGGGCCGCAAAGGCCTCGGCACAGGCAAAGCCGATGCCGGTGGCGGCGCCGGTGACGATGGCGACTTTTCCGTCGAACTCCACGTCTCAGACCCCCTTGAACGCGGGGTCGCGCTTTTCGAGGAACGCGTCGATCCCCTCCTGCCCGTCGGCGGTGGAATAGAGGCGGAACAGCACCTCCTGCTCGTAGCTCTTGGCGGTCTCGATGTGGGCGTCGGCGCCCTCGCGCATCAGGCGCTTCATCTCGGCTTGGGCGAGCGGCGCGATCTTCAGGCAGGCGCGAGCACGCTTAACGATGGCGGTGTCCAGATCGTCTGTGACCTCAGCGGCGAGGCCGAGTTCGTACGCGCGCTGCCCGCTCATCCGCCAGCCGGCCAGCATCAGGTCCGACGCGGCGTATTTGCCGATTGCACGCACAAGGCGCTGGGTGCCGCCACCGCCGGGATTTAGGCCCAGTCGGCCTTCGGGCAGGCCCAGTTGCGCGGCGTCGGAACACAGAATGATGTCGCAGCACAGCGCGATCTCGAACCCGCCGCCCAGGGCGAAGCCGTCGATGGCGCAGATGGTGGGTTTAGGCAGACGCTCCAGCTTGTCGAAGACCCTTCGGGAATTCATCTGGTAGCCGATAAATTCGGCGCGCTTGTCGCCCTGATATTCGGCGATGTCGGCACCGGCCACAAAGGCTTTACCGCCCGCGCCGCGCAGCACGAGGATGCGGACATCCGGGTCATCGGTGGCCGCGTCGAGGGCTGCGTCGAACTCGGTCATGAGCGGGGTAGACAGGGCGTTCAGCTTGTCCGGGCGGTTGAAGAGGAATTGCCGGACGCCCGGCATCAGGTCGGAGATTTCGAGGAGGGCCATGCCTTATCCCTTCACAGCGCCAGCCGTCAGGCCAGCGACGAAGTAGCGTTGCAGGAAGAAAAAGACCGCGATCACCGGCAACGAGACCATCACCGACGAGGCCATGAGTTCGCCATAGCGGATGCCGTATTGTCCGATGAAATCGTTGAGGCCCACGGGCAGGGTCCGCATCTCTTGCGTCGAGGTGAAGGACAGAGCGAAGAGAAATTCCTGCCAGGTCACGATCAGCACATAGACCGCCGTCGCGATGACACCTGGCCGGGCCAGGGGCACGACGATGTCCCAGAAGACGCGCAAAGGGCTGGCGCCGTCGATGGTGGCGGCTTCTTCCAGCGAGATCGGCAACTTCATCAGAAAGCCGCGCAGCATCCAGATGGCGACGGGCAAGGTGACCGAGACATAGGCGATGATCAGGCTGGCATAGGTGTTCAGCAGATCGGCGGTGCGCATCATCTTGTAGATCGGGATGATAATCGCGGAATGGGGGAACATCTGGGCCAGGACGACGCCGGACATCAGCGCCGTGATGATGAGAAGTTGGCCGCGGGTGAAGCTGTAAGCCGCCAGCAGGCCGAGGGTCACGGTGATCAGGACCGACGCGCCGGAGACGATCATCGAATTTAGGAAATAGATCCGGAATTCGGGCCGGAAGGCGGTGATGTAGTTGGCGAAGGTCGGGTCTTCGGGCCAAAGACGGGCCGGGATCGCGAAGGGCTCGGTCGCGGGTTTCAGGCTGACCGAGAACATCCAGAAGAACGGCAGCAGCACGAACAGCGCCAGCAGCACTTGGGCGCCGATTAGGGCCGCGCGAGTGGCGGGGGTCTGGGTCATGCCAGGCGCCTCCGCCGGTTGGTGCCCAATTGGACGATGACGTAGAGCAGGACCAGAACCATCAGCACCAGGATCGAGACCACGCCATAGGTCGAGGCTTCGCCGAAGTTGAACTGACCGAAGCCGGTCTCGTAGATCTGGGTCGGAAAGATGTGGGTGGCGTGTTGCGGCCCACCCCGCGTCATGACCCAGACGATGTCGAAATAGTTGAAGGTTAGGATCAGGGTCAGCACGATATTGACCAAGACCACGTCCCGGATCGCCGGCAAGGTCACGTCGATCAGCCGCCGCCAGGGGCCGGCGCCGTCGAGCGTGGCGGCTTCGAGCTGGCTTTTGTCCACGTTTTGCAAAGCGGCCAGGTAGATCAACATCGAGAACGGAAAACCCTTCCAGACCGCCACGAAGATCACGGCGGCCATCGCGGTGTCGGGGTTGGCGAGCCAAGCGGCGTTGTCGTCGACCACGCCGAGGCGGATCATCAGTGAATTGATCAAGCCTAGCTGCGGATCGTACATGAAGCGCCAAAGGATCGCGGTCACCACGCCGGGCAGCACGAAGGGCATCAGCACCAGGGCGCGTGTTAGGCCGCGCATCGGCAGACGTTGGTTCAAAAGGACGGCGACGAAGAAGCCCAACACGTTCTGTAAGGCGACGACGCCCAGGGTCCAGATGACCGAATTCCACAGCACGTCGTCGAAATGCCTGTCACCAAAGACCTTCTGGTAGACGCCAAAGCCGGCGAATTGCGGCTGGGGGTTCAGAAAGGACGTCTCGTAGAAGCTCTCGATGACCGTGCCGACCATGGGCCAATAGAGGAACACGCCGAGCAGCATCAGCGACGGGGCGAGAAACGCCCAGATCAGCCAGGGGTCATTGCGGGTCATGCCGTCCTCTCTGGAAGGGGGCGGGACCGCAAGCGGTCCCGCGGGCAGCGGGAGGGCTTGCCCTCCCGCCAGCGCTCAGTTCAGCGCGTCGATCTCGGAACAGGCCGCGTTGGCGGCCTCTTGCACGTCGCTGCCCGAGAAGACGTCTTGGTAAAGCGTCATCTGGATGTCCGCGATCTCCAGGTAGCGGGGGCTCAGCGGCCGGGCCTGGGCGTTGTTGAGATGCGCCATGATCTCGTCCGGGCCCGAGCGGTTCTCGGCCAGGAAAGCCTCGGCCGCCGCCTGGTTGGCGGGGATCAGGTCGACCACGTCGCCGTTGACATCTTCGCGCACCATGAATTCGATGAATTTCCAGGCGGCCTCTTGGTTTTCCGAGCTTTCGAACACGGCCAGGTTCCAGCCGCCGAACGTGCCGATGGCGGTCTGGCCCTCAGGCGCCGTGCCGTTCACGAAACCCCAATTGATGTCGGAGGCTTGCAACGTCGGCTGTTCCAGCGCCGGCCAGAATTCGACGGCCAGCGAGCCATTCAAAAACAGTTCGCGCATGGTGCCGGAATTGGCGTTCAGGATGCCGTCGGGGGCGAATTGCGCCAGGTCTTGCAGATAGGCCATGGCCTCGACCGCTTCGGGCTGGTTCAGCGCGCAGGCGCCGTCGGCGGCCAGGACCGCGCCGCCGTTCGAGAAGATGAAAGAATTCACGACGACGACCGTGTCCTCGCCCCGGTGGCCGAACAGACCGACGCCGAATTGGCCGTCGGTGGTCAAGGCCTCGGCCGCCGCGCGCAGGCCGTCAAAGGTGCCGATCGAGGCGGGGTCGATCCCGGCGGCGTCGAACAGGTCCTGATTGTAAAAGCTGAACTGCCAGACGTCGACGTTGAACGGGATGCCATGCAGCGCGCCGTCCAAGACCGCGCTGTCCCACGCGCCCGCGAAGAACTGGTCGCGGGTCAGGCCCGAGGCGGCCGCTTCCTCCGTGAGGTCCGCAATGGCGCCTGCTTGTGCGAAGGCTCCAACCCAGATCTGGTCCAGCGTCGCGATGTCAGGCGCATTGCCGCCTTGAACGGCGGTCAGCAGGCGCTGCTGGTATTCCGGGTAAGGGATCGTCGTGACCTCGACCGCGATGTCGGGATTTTCGGCCATAAAGCGATCGACGGCTTCTTGCTGGAACTGCGATAGGCCACTTTCGGTCTGCTGGTTGTCCCAGAATTGCAGCGTCACCTCTTGCGCCATGGCAGCACTGGCCAAGGCGATGGCCGCCGCTGAGGCGGTCGCGAGTAAGGTTTTGTTCATGATATCCTCCCGTTGGGTCTTGGTTGGCTGGTCACGAGGACCTGGCGGCTTTCGGTCGCGCGGCCGTTGGCGTCTCATCCGTCGTTTCGCCCGCGATCAGGACGTCGATGCCCACATCTCTCAGTTTCTGGCGATCGGTCGGCAGGGTCCCGTCGTCGGTAATCACCTCTTGGATACCACCGGGCCGCGCGATCCGATGGTTCGCGTCGACGCCGATGCTGGTATGATCCGCCAGCACGATCGTCCGGCGGGCGGCCTCCACCAGTCGAGAATTGGCAAGGGCCAAGCGCTCGTCCACGGACGAAATCCCAAAATCGGGCGATACGCCGGATGGTGCCAAGAAGGCGAGATCGGCCCGCATCCGCTCGAACAACGCGCCAAGACTGGGACCGACGAGGCATCGGTCGGCTTTCTGGTATTCCCCGGATGTCAGGATGACCTTCAGCGTTTGGCAGTGTTCTAGACGGTGCAGGACATCCAGTGCGTTGGTGATCACGGTCACACCATGGAGTTGGTCCGGACGGGTCGCTGCCGCGCGCCGGATTTCGTCGGCCAGGCATAGACAGGCCTCCCCGTCTCCGAGGATCACCGTCTGCCCGGGCTCAAGCCGATCCAACGCGGCCCGCGCGATTTCGGCCCTTAGGCGCGAGATTTCCGCGGCGATGCCTTGATGCGGGGGCGAGACGACCAAGCTGATCCCATACGCCTTGGCCCGGGCCGTCATGGCCTGGATCATGATCCGATACCAATCATGGGCCGGATAATGCGGCATAAAGCCGATGCTGCGGTCGCCGAGGTCCGGGGCGGTGGCCTTGGTGATAGCAGGGAGAAGCGCGGCCACGCGCTCGGGGCGGAGTTCCCAATGGCCCTGCACGTTTCTAGTGTAGTGGTCCGCCAGGGAATGGGGCGCGATAATGGCGTGGGGTGTCATGACGCTGCCGGGCAGCCGATCCCCGCGTAGGGCTTTGACCAGAATGTCGATCCCCATGGCTCCCACGACGTCGGGAAAGAAGGCGGCCACGGCGCGCAGCATTCCATCTTCGGCCAATCGACCGACAAAGCTGGGGCTTTCGCCACCGGTTGCGTAGACCGCGACATCGGCTCCCGCGCACTCGGCAGCGTCGATGCCGGCCAGGGCTGCGTGGTCGTTGACGCCAAAGATGATGGAGATATCGGGGCGGACTTTCAGCGCATCTTGCGCAACCCGCAGCGACTGGCGGTAGCTACCTTGGCCGTTGACGCGAATGAACTCCGGCTCGGAAGAACATGTTGAGCGGATCCCGAGTTCAAACCCTTCCGACCGCGCTCTGGTGTTGGGGAGATCGGTCTGACAGATCATCAGAACGACCGGCTCTGTCCCTGTCACTTGATCACCGGCAAGGGCACCGAGTTCCCGGCCCGCGGCGGCGTTGTCGGGGCCGAGATATGTGCCGCCGACTTGCGCCGCGGATTCCGCGATGAAGGGAACGCCTGATCTCTGGATACGACGACGCAAAGCGTCCGCGCCCCGATCCGCGATGGGCGGCAGTATGATCCCATCCATCCCCTGCAAAACCGACACGAGCCCATCGACGGCGACCAGCCTCGGATGAGGCGGATCGGCCCGAATGAGATCGGCGTCGGGAAGAACAGCCCCGCCATGGGTGCGTTTTAAGGCACCGGCCTCAGACAGTTCCGCGATGTCTCGTCGAAGGGTCACAAGAGAAACATCTGGGATGAGAGACTTGAGTTCCGACAACTCGACAGAGCCTTCGGCCTGCAACGCTCCCAAAATGCGCACATGTCTGCGGTGCTTGATCATTCGCCCTCCCGAAACGCTATGATGAGGCCAAGACGGACTTTGACAATCGGTTTTGATCAAATAATAGGTAAAAAGCAGAAAAAACGATCAAAAATGATCAAACATGGGGTTGAGGGCGCTGATGGTCGTAATTGGTGCGCTTCCTGTCAGGCCAGGGGCTTCACAGGCTCGACTTTCTGAAAGACTGGTCGGCTCAGGCCGGATTCCCGGCTGCGATTTCTTTGGGTTTGGGGACCGGATGTGGTGAGGGGATCGAGTTCATTCTCCGCGATCCCGATGTCCGGGTCGGCGCGACAAGCCGACGAACAACCACCCCATAGGGGCGTTCACCATAAGCCCCTGTCATAATATCTAAGGCCCTGCTGGTGCGTGAACCGTGCCGATGCGCGATGGGCTGGAGGATCGGAGCGGGGGCTGCGACAAAAATCAGATTTCACGATGCATCCGGGTGCGAGTGCCCACCATCCAAGATCCATACTGAGCAGCCAGCTTGTCGTCGGGATGCGTGTCGAGGTCTCCACCGCGGCGCGATCCAGAGACCGGAAAGGCGCAGCGACGGCACGGATTTCGCCCTAGATTGGATGAGGAGGCCGGGCTTAGTCATCCTTGTCGATCCTCAATCTCCTGACAAATGCGACGGACGAATTCAACCAGACGGACCCGGTGACCGCGGAGGCTGTAGCAGGTTTTTTGTGGAAAACGCTTCTGATCTGAAAACCACGCAGAATATGGCGTGATTGCTCTCGGCGCTTTCTTGCGCGGGCGCCCAGGATGCGGCGCATTCCCGCCCAAGTTCCCCAAGTGTGGTCTGGGCGACAGATAAATTAAAACGCAAATTCAGAATTTTATGACCTTTGCGCAAATTTTAGCCAGGAGTGCGGCTGCCATGGTCTCTGCGCTGATTGGGCCGCAATATCGTCTCAATCAAGAGTTAGCCACAAAGTGCGACTTAGAATAATAGGACAAGCGATGACTGCCACTCCGCTTCTGCCAAGCCCTGTACTGCAACGCCTTGAGAATAAAGTATATTCGGGAGATCCCGGTGACTACATGGATGTTGGTCATCACGGTTCGCTTGAGTTGGCGTCTGGGACGATCAGTCTGAGTTTTTCGGTGTCTGGTCTTGCGGGTGAGAAGGCGATTTTGGCGAAGGATGGGCGGGGTCATGAAGAAGGTGGCCATCTG
>JBCDCW010000026.1:0-21780 GCA_039180995.1 Pseudomonadota bacterium | reverse complement strand
GGCGCATGATCGCCAATGGCGGCCGCGTGCTGGGCCTGACGGCGCGGGGGCAGAGCCTGTCCGAGGCGCGCGACGGGGCCTATGCCCTGGTCGACGCCGTCGACTGGCCGGACGGCGTCTGGCGGCGGGATATCGGCTGGCGCGCGTTGGGCGGCACAGACGACTGACCAAGGCGAGCGGCCGGTGGTTTGTGCGCCTACCCTGCGCCAAGCGCAGGCAGGGCCGAGTGCCCGGCTCGCAATAGTTACGATATGCGGCGCGCAGATCACGGACGCGACACACGCTGATCACGGATCGGGAAGGCGGTGCGTCCGTCTCATCGCAATGTGCGATGATGCACCGATCTGCGATATCTCTCACGCTCCTGTGGTTGGATTGTCAGCTACAACGTCGCCATCCTTCTTTCAACGGCAGGCAACCTCTGCTGCCTCGCCTCTCACATGCGCCCCAGGATCGACGGGCCCGGACCGAAGGACACCATCATGAAACGCCTCATCACCTCCGCCACGATTGCCCTGTCGCTGCTGGCCGCGCCGTCCTTCGCCATGCAATCCACCGCGACCGCCGGCCTGTTCACGGCCGTCCATCAAGGGCAACCCGTCCAGGTCGAACTGGTCCAATCCCGCCGGTCCTTCTTCGGCGGAACCACCCGGTCGACCCCGCGCAGCCGTCGCCAGGCGGATCAGCAGGCCACCACCTTCGGAACACGGGGCGACCGGCAGGTCTTCCGCAATCGACGGTCCGCCAGCCAGGGCTTCTCGACACAGCGCACCGGGCGGCTGAGCCGGGCGGCGCAAATCGCCAACCGGATCCACAATGAAAGTGCCGAGACGTCGACCGACCGGCGCATCATCGTCCGTCGCTGACCAATCGTCCCGGTTCCTTTGCCCGTCCCGGACGCGCCGCCCGCGCCTGTCTCTCTCCTAAACCCGCGGGATGCACCGAGCCCCCCGACGCCGTCCCCCAGGCGTCGGGGGGTTTCTCGGTCCCGCCGCAACGGCTGGGGCCATCGGCTTCGGCGGATACTCCGTCGCCGGAAAGCTGACGACAGGACTGGGGCTGTCCTGTCGTCAACGGCTGAGATAGGACGGGTCGATACGAGGAGTCTGCCCGATGATCCGCCCTGCCCTGCTCGCCATTGTCATGGCGCTGCCCGCCACCGCCCAAGACGTCCCCGACCGCGCCGCCGCCCGCGACATGCTGTTCGACACACGCGGCGTGGACCTGATCGTCACGGCCCATAGCTTTCTGTCCGATCTGGACATCGCGACGCTGCAACAGATGCCGCAGGCGATGGAGCTAAAATATTACGGCGCATTGGCCATCCCGCCATCCGAAGGATTGCGGTCCGAGGCGGCCCGGGGGGCGTTCAACTACCACTCTCCGGATGCGGCGCGCCGTGCGGCCCTGGCCGACTGCGATGGCGCGAAATCGGGCGGCGCGCCATGTGTGATCGTTGCCGATATCCGCCCCCGCGGCTGGCAAGCGGGACGCGCCCTGACGCTGAACCAGGACGCGACCGACGCCGTCCGAGGTCGCGCCTTCCGGCGGGCCGGGCGCGCGGCGACCTTGGCGGTCAGCCCGTCAACCGGCCAATGGGGCCTGGCCGACGGCCAAAGCGCCGCCATCGCGGAATGCGGCGTTGAGGATTGTGTGGTAGCGGTGGCGCGCTAGGCGCAGTCGCGCGACACTTTGTGACCTGTCGGGGTCTGCCCCGGCCCTCTACCTACGGATGACTGAAGACGATGAGAGACGGCTCGATGACGGATTACGGGACGGCGCTGGACGGCGCCATCGAGGCGCTGCACGACGAAGGACGCTACCGCACCTTCATCGACATCGAGCGCCGCCGCGGTCAATTCCCCCATGCCGTCTGGACCCGCCCCGACGGGCGCGAACAGCAGATCACCGTCTGGTGCGGCAACGATTATCTCGGCATGGGCCAACATCCCGTCGTCCTGACCGCCATGCACGAGGCGCTGGACGCCACCGGTGCCGGATCGGGCGGCACGCGCAACATCTCGGGCACGACAATCTATCACAAGGCGCTGGAGGCCGAACTGGCCGATTTGCACGGCAAGGAGGCCGCGCTGGTCTTCACGTCGGCCTACATCGCCAACGACGCGACGCTATCGACGCTGCCGAAGCTCTTTCCGGGGCTCATCATCTATTCCGACACATTGAACCATGCCTCGATGATCGAAGGGGTACGCCGCAACGGCGGCGCCAAGCGCATCTTCCGACACAACGATGTCAATCACTTGCGCGAACTTCTTCAAGCCGACGACCCGGCTGCGCCAAAGCTGATCGCATTCGAATCGATCTATTCAATGGACGGCGATTTCGGTCCGATCGACGCGATCTGCGACCTGGCTGCGGAGTTCAACGCCCTGACCTATATCGACGAGGTCCATGCCGTCGGAATGTACGGTCCCCGCGGCGCGGGCGTGGCCGAACGGGACGGCTTGATGCACCGGATCGACATCATCAACGGGACGCTCGCCAAAGCCTATGGCGTGATGGGCGGCTACATCGCCGCCAGCGACCGGATGTGCGACGCGATCCGCAGCTATGCGCCCGGTTTCATCTTCACCACGTCGCTGCCCCCCGCCGTGGCCGCCGGGGCCGCCGCCTCGGTCGCGCATTTGAAGCGGGACCAGGCCCTGCGCGATCTGCATCAGGAACGGGCCGCCGTGCTGAAGCTGCGACTGCGGGGCCTCGGGCTGCCGATCATCGACCATGGGTCCCATATCGTGCCCGTCCATGTGGGCGATCCGGTGAAATGCAAGATGATCTCGGACCGGTTGCTGGCCGATCATGGCGTCTACGTGCAGCCGATCAACTTTCCCACCGTGCCGCGCGGCACGGAACGCTTGCGCTTCACGCCGTCGCCCGTCCACGACCCCAAGATGATCGACGGCCTGGTCCATGCCATGGACGATTTGTGGAGCCAGTGCGAGATCAACCGCCAGCGCGCCGCCGGCTAGACAGGGTATGTCGTCGGCGCCTCGGCCGGGCGCATCGACAGATCGAGCGTCTGTCCGCTAGGCTGACCCGCGACCGGGGCGGCTTACGCCCCGCTGCCGGGGGCACGCCATGCTGATCGGGATCGATCCCATCCTTTCACCCGACCTGCTTTGGACCCTGCGCGCCATGGGCCATGGTGAGGAAATCGCCATCGTCGACGGCAACTTTCCGGGCGAAGGCTACGGTGCCCGCTGCCTGCGGGCGGACGGGCACAGCGCGACGGATGTGCTGCGCGCCGTGCTGTCGCTGATGCCGTTGGACGATTTCGTAGACGACCCCGTGGCCGTGATGCAGGTCGTCGGTGCCCCGGACGAGGTGCCGCCGGTGATCCAGGACTTCCAAGCCATCGTGAATGCCGTCGCCGACCACCCGGCCGAGGCCGTTCGGATGGAGCGCTTCGCCTTCTACGACCGGGCCAAGGCGGCCCATGCCGTGGTGCAGACCGGCGAGGCGCGGCTTTACGGCAATATCATCCTCAAGAAGGGCGTCGTGCGGCCATGAGGATCGACGCGCATCAACATTTCTGGCGGCTGGAGCGCGGCGATTACGGCTGGCTGACCCCGGACCTGCCGATCCACCGCGATTACGGGCCCGAAGACCTGCGGCCCCTGCTGGACATGGCGGAGGTCGACGGGACCGTCTTGGTCCAGGCTGCCCCGACCGAGGCGGAAACGACCTTCATGCTCGATCTCGCCCAGGCCACCCCCTGGATCCGCGGCGTCGTCGGCTGGACGGATTTCGCCTCGCACGCGGCGCCCGCTCGGATCGCCGAGATGGCGGCGCATCCCGTCCTGGTGGGGCTCCGGCCGATGATCCAGGACATCCCCGACGACGATTGGATGCTGCGCCCCACGGTTGGCGCCGGATTGCAGGCCATGGCCGAGGCCGGGCTGGTCTTCGACGCGCTGACGCTGCCGCGGCACCTCCCGAACCTGCGGCGCCTGTTGGCCGATCATCCCGACCTGAAGGTGGTGATCGACCATGCCTCGAAAGCGCCCGTCACGGCCGACGGCCCGCCGCCGGGCTGGCGCGCCGACATGACGGCCCTCGCATCCGAGACCGAGGCCTTCTGCAAGTTGTCGGGGATCGTGACCGAGGCGGCGGCGGGCTGGGACGTGGAGATGCTGCGGCCCTATATCGACCATCTGCTGGAAAGCTTCGGACCCGACCGGCTGGTCTGGGGCAGCGATTGGCCGGTCCTGACCATGGCGGCGTCCTATGCCGATTGGGATGCAGCGACGCAGACGCTGTTGTCCGGGCTGACAGAGGCGGAGCGCGCGGCGGTGTTGGGCGGGAATGCGATCCGGCTCTACGGGTTGGATCAGGGTTAGACGCCGGGTCGGCCCCAAGCCCCGTCGGCCCGCATGGACCGCAACCACGGCCGATTGATCCCCTACGCGCGCATCAGTTCCGCCTCCACCTCCCGGCGGGCCGGCGGGTTGCACCCCGTCGTCCGGCAATTCATCGACGCCGCCGTGACCGACAAGCGCAGCATCTCGGCCAGCGCGTCGGGCCCCAAGGCGGCCAAGGCGTCGGGCCGCGTCGCCCCGCGCTCGGCCAGCCAGGTCAGCGCATAGCCCAGCAATGTATCCCCCGCCCCGACCGTGTCCCCGCCCGCGGCCACCGGTGCGGGCATATGGACCGACCCACTGGCCGTGAACGCCGTCGCGCCGTTCTCCCCATCGGTGACCAGGACCAGCCGCGCGGCCCGGGCCAGATGGGCGCGCGCGAAGCTCTCCGCCGTGTCGTTCGGCGCATAGAAATCCATGTCCTCGCGGCTGATCTTGATGATGTCCGATCCGGCCATCAGCCGGTCCATGCGGGGTCGCCAGGCCGCGTGCCCCTCAATCATCCCTGGCCGCACATTCGGGTCCAGCGCCAGGATCGCCATCGGTCGCTGGGCCAGAGCAAACTCGGCGACATTATCCGCCCCCGGACTGACGATCAGAGAAATGGAGCCGATGCCCAGGATATCCCCCTCGCGCAGCGTCCCCGCCGGCAGGGCGGGCGCCATGTTCACCGTGGCGCTGTCGCGGTCGAAGAAGGCATAGCGCGGATGGTCGTGGGCCGAGACCTGGATGAAGCCCAGGATCGTCGGGTCGTCGGACCGGGGCGCATGGGTCGTGTCCACACCATAGGCGGCCAAGTCCGCCATGATCTCCTCGCCGAACAAATCCGTGCTGATCGCGCCGCAAAACCCCGCCTGCCCGCCCGCCTGCGCCGTGGCTTTGGAGGCCGAATAGGGCGAGCCACCCGGCGTCGCGCGATAGGTGGCGCCATCGGTGGTGATGAAATCGATCAGCGCTTCGCCGCAGAAGAGGATGGTCGGCCGGGTCACAGCGCGTTCTCCAAGGCAGCGGTCATGATGCGGTGCGAGGCGGCGGTTTCCTGGGGCGTGGCGCAGTGGAAGGGCTGGGTCATGGCCTCCTGGCCATGGACCAGCTCGTCCAGGAACGCTGCCATCATCTGTTGTAAGCTGTCTGGGAAGCCGAACTCGAAGATGCCGCCTGTGATCGCGCTATAGGCGCCGGCATAGCCCAGATCCCGGTGCTTCCAGTCCTGCGGACCGCCGCTTTCGTAATCCAACACGCGCAAAGTCTTCGGATACTTGGTCGAGAACGCGACGGATCGGGCGGTGCCGTCGATCTCGATCTCCCAGGTGTTCATCTCGCCCGGGGCGATGCGGCGGGTCTCGAACGTGATGGGAAACGGGCGGCCCTGGCCCGCGACCATGCCATGGATGGCGGCGTTGTCCCAGGTTTCACACGGGACCAGGTCGCCCGACCCATTGGGCCGTTCTTCAACGATTTTGGTCAGTTGCGCGGCGATCTTCACAGGCTCCCACCCGAAGCGCAGGGGGATATGCATCACATGCAACCCCAGATCGCCCATGCAGCCATAGGCCCCGTTCTTGGCGACCATCCGTTTCCAATTGATCGCCTTGTTCGGATCCAGATCCGATGAATGCAGGAACCGGGCGCGCACCCCGACGACCTGCCCGATCGTGTCCTCCGCCACGGCCCGGATGACGGCCTGGGCGCCGGGAAAAAACGGAAACTCGGAGGACGACCGGACCAGCACATCGGGATGGCCCGCCACGGCGGCCAGGATCCGGTCGTTGGCCGGCTTGTCGATGCCGAACGGCTTCTCGCCCAGCAGGTGCTTTCCGGCGGCGATGATGTCCAGATACAGATCGGCATGCAGATCATGGGGCACCGCGCAATAGACGGCGTCCACGTCGGCGCGCGCCAGCAGGGCGCGGTGATCGTCGGTGGCGAAGGTGCAGCTTGGGACGTTGGTCGTGAACCAGTCCCGCGCGCCCGCGTTCACGTCGCAGATGCCCGTGATCTCCGGCCGGGCAAAGGGCGCCTCGATATGCATCCACCGGGCGGCGGCGCTGGCCAGTTCCTTGCCCATCAACCCGCCGCCGATGATGCCGAAGCGGACCGTTTTCATGACAGCATCTCCAAAGCCGCCTCGGGGCTGACCCCGTCATGGACCACGGCCATCAGGGCCTTAGTGATTGCCTCCGGGTCGTCGTGCTGGATCACGTTGCGGCCATAGACGATCCCGCTGGCGCCCTGCGCCATCAGGTCCGCTGTGCGCTGCAAGATCACCTCGTCCGAGACCTTGCCGCCGCCCCGCACCAGCACGGGAATGCCCGAGGCCGCCTCGATCACCTTATGGTACTCGGCCACATCGTCGGTGGGGTCGGCCTTGATCACATCGGCGCCCAGCTCCACCGCTTGCCGGACCAGGGTGCGGACCAGGGCCAGATCGCCGTTCACCATGTATCCGCCAGCCGTCGCGTTCTCGGCCATGACCAGGGGTTCGACCATCAAGGGCATTCCGGCGGCATCCGCCTCGGGCTTCAGGCGGCAGATGTTTTCGACGCAGGCGCGATGGACCTCCGGCTCGCCCGGAAGCAGCAGCAGGTTCACGCAGAGACAAGCGGCGTCCAGGCGGACGGCTTGGGCCACGGCGTCTTCGATGATGACGCTGAACAGATGCCGGGGCAGGTCCTTGGCATAGATGTTGGCCACATCAGTCCGCAGCACCAGGGCTGGCTTCTCGGGCCCCGGAATGGATTGCAGATGCCGCGCCATGCCCGGCGACAGCTGGATCGCGTCCGGTGCCGCGTCCGCCACGGTGGCCACCGCCGCGCCCATGTCCTCGATCCCGGCCAGGAAGCCCGGTTCGTTGAAGAAGCCGTGGTCGATGGCCACGTCGAAGCAGCGGCCATCGGCGGCCAGAAAGCGGTTGAGCCGGGGTTTCGTCATGGTCGGTCCTTCATCTCGGGTCTAAACGGGAACGGCCTGGCGCAGATCGCGGCGCCAGGCCTCGTAGGGACCGCGATCGTCCTGCAGGCTGGTCAGGAAGGCGGTCACGGCCCCCCGGTTCGCGCCGCCGGCCCGCCACGTCGTGGCCAGTGTGTCCAGGTGAACGCCGGTCGCGTCGATGGCGGCCAGCAGGGCGCGGCGCCAGCGAGGGGCCGGCAGACCGGCCTCTTCGACCAGGCGGATCGTGCCGACCAGGCGGTCGTTCCAACCCAGCTTACGGGCCGTGTCCCGCCCAACCCGGTCGCAATCGTCGCGCAACCAGGGATTGGCCATGCGGGCGAACAGGGCGTCGGCATGGGCGGTCCAGCCGACCTCCGAGAACAGATCGGCCGTCCCCGCATAGCGGACCCGCAAAGCCGCGCCGGTTTCGTGAACGAAAGCATCGAAGACCAATTCGCGCGCCACCGGCACGGCCAGCACGTCCGAGATGAAGCGCAGTCCCAGCAGGCGCCCAAGATAGGCCAGCGTGGCATGGGCCGCGTTGTGCCCGTTCAGCTTGGCCTGCTCGAATGGTAGCAGATCGTCGGTTTTCAGCAAACGCGGCAGCGCCCCGCCCGGCGTGCGCGTCGGATCCAGGGACGAGACGAAGATATCGTCATAAGCCTCGACCAACCAGGCTTCTGGCAAGCCCGGCGCCCCGGGCTGCAAGCCGGTCGCGGCGATCTCCTCGGGGTCGCGCAGGGTGCGGGACATTTTACCGATCACGGTGTCGACGGCCTGGAAAACGGCTCGGTCGCCGCCATCCGCCAGGATCGCCTGCTCCAACAGATCCGCCGCGTCCAGGTCGTTCTCGCTGGCATAGATCACCGCCTTCGGGCCTTGCCCCGAGGCCTTCGCCCGCATCGCCGCCGCCAGGAGCGGGGCGAAGGACGGATAATCCAGCACCGACGACACGGCGACGGCGATCTGATCGGCCGCCACCAAGGCCGGCAAGGCGGCCGCATCGGACAAGCTGGCGGCCCGCAGATCGGTCACGCCAAACCGGCGCAGCCCATCGGCCTCAGCGATGTTCACCTTGATCGCACCCGCCGCCGCGATGGCCTCCGCCTGGGCGGGGCGGCGGACCAAGACGGTGCGGGGCAACCCGACCTCCTGCGCGCGGGGCAGGAACAGGCCGGCCTGGATCGCGCCCATGCCGATACCCACGAATCCGCTCATGCCAGATGCCTCGCCTCGTCCGCGGCGGTCCAGCCATCGACCTCGAAGGCCGCATCCTGCGGGCGATGGGGGTACAGCACGGCCTTCCCATCCAACCGCTGGTGGCGGACGTCGTCGATCAACTCGATGGCTTGGGCCATGCCACCCACTTTGGCGATGTGCGGCGCAGCGTCGATCCGGCCCCGGTGCATCCAGTCCAGCGTCTGGGCCACGTCCCAGGCGGTGCCACCGGACGACCCGGTGATGCAGGTCTCGCCGTAATGCACGGCATTGGCGTCGACGCGGATACCTTCCTGACCCCGCTTCAAGCCACCGAACACATTCGCGACCCCGCCCTTGGCCAACAGCGGCAGCGCCTCTTCGATCACCGGCGCCGCGCCGACGGCGACGATCAGATCGTCGGCGCCCCGCCCGTCCGACGCCCGGGCAACCACCTCCGCGATACGCTCCGGCGTCGCCGTCAGCAGCGTCGCGTCGGCCGCTTCGGCCCGGTCGGCGAACATCACATCCGTCCGCGCCCGGCGGCTGTCGGACGGGTCCGAGCCGATGATCGTCCCCACGCCCGCCGCCAGCGCCACCTCCACATGCATCCGGCCCATGGCGCCCAGGCCGACGACCACCGTCACGCCGTCTTGCTTCAGACCTATCCTGGCCTGACGGGGCGAGGTCAGCGTCTCCTGGCTCAGATGCACGTGATGGAACTGCCCCGACACGCAGCAGGAGATCGGCTCGGCCAGCGCCGCATGGGCATGGGCCATCTGCGGGTCGGGTACGGGCAGCAGGCACTGGGCCAGCAGCACCTCCTCGGGGATCAGCATGTAGTCCGCCAGATGCCCCGGCAGCGTGTAGCCGCAGGCGATCTTGCGCACGCCCCGGCCATGGTCTCGGTACCGCTCCAAATGGTTCACCGGCCCATGATCCACCGCCGGCTGCACGACATAGCGGTCGCCGATGCGATAGGCGCCCGCCAGATCGCGCCCCACGGCGACGATCGTCACCGAGCCCTCGTCGCCCAGGATCGCGGGATTGGCGCCCAGGTCCCAGCCGTGGAAATAGGCGTGATCCCCGCCCTGGGCGATGGTCTTGATGAGCGACGCGCAGATCCCCGCCGCATCCACCCGCACCAGCAATTGCCCCGGGCCCGGCCGCGGCACCGGAACCTCACTCAGCCGCAAGTGATCCTCGCCCGCCCCGGACAGGGTCACGGCCTGCATCCGGTCCGGCAGGTCCACTAGCCGGTCCCGTCGGGCCGCAATCGGGCGCCCGTCTCGGCGTCGAAATAGTAGCGTCTGTCTGGATCCACCCGAATCCCCACCCGCTCGCCATCGTCGATCTGCAGGTCGGGATCGGCCCGCACGATCAGATGGTCTTCATGGGGGCCAACGAGCGTCACCAGCGTCTCGTCCCCCGTCATCTCGGCGATGAACACCTCGGCCGTCAGCGTCGCCTCGGCCGGATCGCACAGGGCCGCATCCTCGGGGCGGAAGCCAACGCTGATCTCGCGCCCGTCGCGCACCGACAGACCGGCCAGCGGCACGTCGTGATCCCCGACCCGAATGGCCTGCCGCAAAGCCGTCCCCGTCACGAAATTCATCGGCGGCGAGCCCATGAACCCGGCCACGAAGATATTGGCCGGGTCGCGATAAACCTCTTTCGGGGTACCCAATTGCTGCAATACCCCGTCCCGCATGATCGCCACGCGGTGGGCCAGGGTCATGGCCTCGATCTGGTCGTGGGTGACGTAGATCGTGGTCACCCCCAGATCCTTCTGCATCCGCTTCAGCTCGGCCCGCATGGCCCCGCGCAACTTGGCATCCAGGTTCGACAGCGGCTCGTCCATCAGGAACAAAGCAGGCCGCCGGATGATCGCCCGCGCCAGGGCCACGCGCTGCCGCTGCCCGCCGGACAATTCGCGGGGATAACGGTCCAACAATTGCTCCAGATGCACCTGCGTCGCCGCATCCAAAACCGCCGCCTGCTGGTCCGCCACCGAGGCACCCGCGATCTTCAAGGGAAAGCCGATATTTTCGGCCACGGTCTTATGGGGGTAGAGCGCGTAGGACTGGAACACCATCGCAATGTCCCGGTATTTCGGCAGCACATGGGTCACATCCCGCCCGCCCAGGATCAACGCGCCGCCCGTGATCTCCTCCAACCCCGCGATCATCCGGAGCGCCGTGGATTTGCCGCAGCCCGACGGGCCCAGCAGCACCAGGAACTCGCCCGGCTCGACCGTCAGCGTCAGGTCTTTGACCGCATGGAACGCCCCGTAATGCTTATCCATGCTGCGGATCTCGACCCGCTTGGCCTCCATCATGCCGCCGTCCTTCATCCCTTGACCGCCCCCACCAGAATGCCTTTCGAGATGAACCGCTGCAGCACGATCGCCAGCACCAGGACCGGCAGGATCATCACCACGATCACCGCCGACATGGTCCACCACAGGATCCCCCGCTCGCCCGCATTCATGGCGGCCACCAGGATCGGCATGGTCTGCGCATCGGCGGTGCTCAGGAACAGCGCCAGCAGATACTCGTTCCAAGCCAGGATCATGACCAGCAGCGTGGTCGCGGCCAGCCCCGGCTTTGACAGCGGCAGCACCACTTCGCGGAACACGGTAAACATGGTCGCGCCATCCAGCTGCGCGGATTCCTCCAAGTCGCGGGGGATCGAGTTAAAGAAGTCGAACATCAGCCAGACCACGATGGGCAGGTTGATCACCGCATAGGTCACGATGATCGCGGTGCGCGTGTCCAGCAGACCAACCGATTGGAACATCATGTAGATCGGCACCACGACCACCACCGGCGCCAGGATCCGTTGCGAAATCATCCAGAACAGGATGTCCCCATTCCCCAGCGTCGCTGCGAACCGGTTCCCCAGGCCCCGCACCGCCAGCACGAAGATGGCCACGGCCACCGCCCCCGCCAGCCGCCAATCGACGCCGTAAGCCAGGCTCGCCGCCAAGGCCCCGCCCAGCGACAACACGAACAGCAAGATCGTCGAGAAGCGCGGCGCATAGGTCACCCGCACCAACGCATAGGCCGCCATGGACCCGACCAGGACCGACAGACCCGTCGAGCACAAGGCGATGATGATCGAATTCACATAGGCCCGCCGCGTGTCGTCCCAATCTTCGATCAGCAGGTCCTTCCAGGCATGCAGGCTCGGCTGGAAGTCGATGAACGGCAGATAGACCGGCCCGGCATTCACATCCGAGATCGACTTGAACGAGGTGATCACCAGCCAGTAGATCGGAAAGATCACGAACGCGGCCCAGGCGAGCAGCAGGAGATAGGTGATTAGGCTGCCGCCCGGCGACATCTGTCCGATGCGGCGGGGCGTGAACAGGCTCATGTCCGCACCCGTTTCAGCACCACCAGGTTGAAGAAGCTCACGCAGGTGATGACCGTGACCACCAACAGCAGATAGGCCACCGCACTCGCCTGCCCCAAATCAAGCGACCGCCAGGCAAACAGCGCATGCAGCGACATGGACTCGGTCGCGATCCCCGGCCCGCCCGAGGTCATGATGTTCGGCAAATCCACGATCTTGAACGCCTCGATCACCCGGATCAGCATCACCGTCGCGGCCACGGGCAGGATCTGCGGCCAGGTGATCTCGCGGAAGATCTGCCATTCCGAGGCGCCATCCATCTGCGCCGCCTCGTTGAAATCGCGGGGCACGTTCTCGAAGGCGGCCAGCAGCATGATGAAAACGAAAGGAATCCACTGCCAGCTATCGGCGATGATGATGAACATCCGCGCGGCCCACGGATCCGTGGCCCAGCTGAAATCGCCCAAGCCCGCCCATTGCCAAACCGGTGCAAACGGCCCCTTGGACGTGTCCTCCATCATGCGGAACGTGTAGCCGATGCCGATGGGCGTGATCATCAGCGGCAGGAAGAACAGCACGCGGAACACGTTCCGCCCCCGGATCGCCCGGCTGCACAGGAAGGCGAGCCCCATGCCGATCAGGAACTGGATCCCGCAGCCCACCAGCACGTAGAAATACGTCGTCAGCAGCGTTCCGAAGGGCCGCCCGCTCAGCGTCGTCACCGCCAGCAACCAGCCCAGCAGCAGCACCAGACCCCACGGGAACAGCCGCCCCACGGTGCCGATCACCGTCCAACCCGACCGCAGATAGGCCACGATCCACCAGATCACCCCGGCCGTGACGGCCAGCCCGAAGACCCAGCCCAGGACCGACACCGGACCGAACGTCCCCAGGAAGTGGAACTGCTCGGACCCGAAAATCTGCTTCTCGAAGTTCTGCCACCCCACGAAGCGCACCCGATACCCCCCGGCCTGCAACCGGATCCGGGCGAACGCGATGACCGCCGACGCGACCAACGGAAAGATCGAGAAGACCAGGATCAGCAAGACCGCGGGCCACAAGAAGATGTGGCGCGAATTGCGGTCCAACCATTCGTTCAGACGATCCCCCCGGCTGCGCGCCGGGAGGATCGCGTCGCGTTGGGCGGCGCTCTCCGAGGTCAGATCGGACACCGCCCGCGCCTCAGTTGGTGATGCCCAGGCTCAACCGATAGATCTCGGCCTGATCCTCCCGCCCGAAATCCTCGGTGATCTCGTTCCAGGCCTCTTCGATATTGGCCAACGCCTGCTCGGCGCTGATCTCATCGGCCAGGAACCGGGCCAATTCGCGGTCCAAGATGACGCCGGTGTATTGCTGCGCGCCGGGGATCCGCATGTCCGACACCATGTTCGGATGGTTCAGGCTGTCCTTGATCGCGCCCAGATAATTCTCGGCGAAGGTGGGCGAAAATCCGGCCTCGATCCACGGCTCCATGTTGTCGAGCTGGCTGTTGCGGTACGGATTGTACCCCGTCCAACCGATGGTGACGTCCACATTCGACTGCGCCGGCTGGTTCACATAGCTCAGGAAATCGTAGGCCGCTTGCTTCACGATATCGTCCGACCCGGCACTGATCGCCCCGGCCCAACCGCCAAACGCGGCGAAGGGCGCATAATTGACGCCGTCCGTCGCATGGGGACAACGCTCGGCGTCGCAGGCCACCAACGTATCGGTCTCCGCATCCCAGACCTCGCGCGTGCCCGGCATGATCACCGCGCCCACCTTGTCGCGGATCGCCTCGCCGCCATCGTCAATCGACAGGGGCCCGATATCGCCCCAGTCGATCATCAGCGCGCAGCGCCCCGACGTGACCAATGCCCGCGTGTCGCCGATATCGTGGTTCAGCTCGTCCGGCGGGCCATACTGACCGGTCGCCTTGTAGATCCGGAACGCCTCGGCCCAGGCCGCATTGTTCATCGTCGGGTCCATGGTCTCCGGATCGAAGAACATGCCTTCGCTGGTGCCCTGGGTCTGCATGAAGCTGCCCGCGACCGAGCCGATGGCGAAATACGACTGCGCATTCCGCTTCTTGAAGATGCAGGACCCGTAATCGGCCTCGCCATCGCCGTTCATGTCCTGGCCATGCACGGCCTCCGCCACGGCCAGATAATCGTCCCAGGTCTGCGGCGGCTCCAGCCCATTCTCCTCCAAGACGTCGGTCCGGTAATACAGCATCTGGAAGTCGCCATCGACGGTCACCAGGTAGGTCGAGCCGTCGACCACCTGGTTGAACTCGCGGAAATAGGGCGCGATGTCGTCGAATTCGATATCCGCGTCATTGGCGATGTATTCGTCTAGGTTCTCGACCAAGCCGCCCTGCACCAGTTCCACACCCCAGCCGGACGCGAACACGCCCACGTCGATGGAGTTCGTCCCCGTCGCCCAATCGGTCAGCAGCTTCTGGAAAATCTCGGCGAACGGCACCTCGTTCACCACGATCTCGGCGCCGGTCATCTCGGTGAACTCCTCGCCTCGCTCCACCAGCCGTCCGGCGATCACCGGGCCGGGCCGCGTCAAGATCTCGACGGTGACCCCATCGTATTGGCCATCGGCCAAAGCCGGCGCCGCAAGGGCCGTCGTAGCAAGAAGACCCGCTGCAAGCGGGCGAAGCGAATTGATCATGGATGCCTCCCTAAGCATACGAGGGGTCCTCCTCCCTCGCCTGATCTGACGTTACGGCCTGCTGGGCGGCTGTCAAATGTTTGTTCTTCCGAATACGCAAATGTCCAGGCATTACCGGGTCGGGCACAGGCCGTGCCCGCCCTGCCGGAGGTCCCGTGCCCGACCCTTTGGACGAAACCGACCTGCGCCTGCGGGCCGCCTGGCTCTATTACGGGCACGGGCTGACCCAGCTGGCCGTGGCCGACCGGCTGGGCTTATCCCGATCCAAGGTGTTGCGGCTGCTCGAAGAGGTCCGTAATCGCCAGGAAGTTCGCATTTGGGTCAACGGCGGACCGGGATCGTCGGTGGCGCTGGGCGTCGACCTGCAAGCCGCTTTAGACGTTAACGAAGTGATCGTCGTCCCAGGCACCGCACTGCCAGATGAAGGCGGCACCCGTGCCGTCGGCATGGCGCTTGGCAGTCGGCTGACGCGCTGTATCGACAGGGCGATGTTGATCGGCGTTGGCTGGGGGAGAACGTTGCATGCTTCGCTGCCCGCCTTCGCCCCGCGCCAACAGGCCGATTGTCGCGTGGTGTCACTCATGGGCGGCTCGGTCGATCCCGACCTGGCCAGCGCCTTTGAATATCCCTGGCGCTTTGCCAGTCGCCTGGGCGCCGAATGCCAACTCTTCCCCGCCCCCGTCGTGGTTGAGACGCCAGAGGTTCGCCGCTCGCTGCTCGAAGCCAGCGGCATGGGCCTGATCCTGGACTTGGGCCGCAACCTCGATATGGCGATTTACAGCGTCGGCGATGTGGGCGCGAATGGTAGCTCCCTTTCCCACCGACTAATCCCACCCGGTGCCTATGACGAAATGGTTGCCGACGGCGCGGTGGCCGACGTGATGTGCCAGTTCATCGACGCCAGCGGTCAAGACGTGGACCATCCGATCCGCAACCGCCTGATGAGCCTGCCACTCGATGACCTGGCCCGAGCCCGGATCCGCGTCTTGGCCAGCGCAGGCGCCAGCCGTGGAACCGCGATCGCCGCCGCCGTGCGGCGGACCCGGCCGACGATCTTGGTCATCGACGAGGCCGCGGCATTGGAGTTGCAACGGATCACTTCCGACCGTGCCGTTCTCGCCTGATCGGCGGCCCTTTCACCTAGGCTCGGCCAAGCCTATTCTGGCACTTCCACTGCAGGAGACGCGAGATGTACATCGACCCGTTCGGCGTTGAGATCTGGATGAACGCCTACGAGACACGCTGCACATACAACCTTGCGGAAACTTGCGTCCATTCTCTGACCGTCTCGGACCTGTTGTCGCTGACCGGTCGCAACGACGCCGCGTTGTCGGACCTGCTCCCGATCAAGTTGACCTACGGCGCCATTCCCGGCTCGGACCGGCTGAGGGATGCAATTGCATCCGCCCTTTACGAGACGAAGACGCGCGACGACATCTTGGTCACCCATGGCACGGCCGGTGCCAATGCGCTGGTCTGGCAGGCTCTGATCGGGCCGGGCGACCGGGTGGTCAGCCTGGTGCCGACCTACCAGCAACATGTGTCGATCCCGGAAGCGCTGGGGGCCGACGTCACGCGCTTGCCCCTGTGTTCGAAGGATTGGATGCCCGATCTCGACGCGCTTCGAGCGGTCGCGCGGGGCGCCAAGATGATCGCACTGACCAATCCGAACAATCCGACCGGGGCGGTGATCGGGGCGGACATGATGGCAGAGATTGTTGCCATCGCACGCGCGGCCGATGCTTGGCTGCTGGTGGACGAGGTCTATCGAGGGCGCCTGGTGCCATCGGTTGCGGACTTGTACGAGAAGGGGATCGCCACGTGCGGCATGTCGAAGATGTTCGCGTTGGCCGGACTGCGTCTGGGTTGGGTCACCGGCCCTGCCGATGTGCTAGAAGCCGTGTCCCATCATCGCGATTACACAACCATCTCGGTTGGGCAGGTCGACGATCATCTGGCCACCCTCGCGCTGGAAGCCTGCGATCGGGTGCTGGCGCGTTCCCACGACATTCTCCAGGCCAACTTGGCGGTGCTATCCGCTTGGGTCGACAGGGAACCACGGGTGACATGGGTCCCACCCCGCGCAGGGACGGTCGCGCTGCTGCGCTACGATGTTGACCTTCCGTCCGAGCCGTTTTGCCGCGACCTTCTGTCAGAGACGGGTGTCCTGCTGACCCCCGGCGCCGTCATGGGCGTCGAAGGCACGGTCCGCATCGGTTTCGGCAATACCGCCGAGGAGCTTCGCGAGGGCCTGCCGCTGATATCGAGCTTTCTGGACAAGAAGGCGGGGGCCTGTCGCCCCACCCACCAAGGCTGACGGGCGATCACCGGAGATCCGGCAAAATGCGGGCAAGCCGTTCCGCACCAAGGGTATCGGCGCCCAAGGTCAGCAAATCCCGCTCAACCCGTCGACCGGTATCGCCCCGACAGATCTGACCGGAGCGGACGACGCCGTTCGCGATGTCAAATCGCATCTCGGCACTATCGGACCCCGTGAATATGAGGGTCAGGCCCCGATAACCCAACCGCAAAGGGGAACGCGGTGGGCAGGGGACACGCGGCAACATGTCGAGCCGGGCAGCAATGTCTGCTGCTCGGCCCTCCCAAATCGGATTACGACGACCGGAATACAGCCGAGCGACGATGCGCACGCGATCCGGTTCCGTCACCTGGGTCCTGCGATTTTGACGCTCTTGTCCGTCTTCATGTATGTACACCACGTCGTGTAGTCCCCGCGATCACAGGTCTGCGGGTCGGAAATCTGCTTGTTGGCGTTGTCGAGATTTGTCGCCGGGTCTTCTCCTGTCTTGTGAGACCAGCAGCCGGTGTCGTCCTGGCGATACCAATGATAATCCTCGTTCGGCCAGATGACGAGCGCGACGTACCAGCCCGGAATGGTCGCGCTGACATCGCCGACGGCGACCAAACCGTCCCGGGTCGCGGCAGCGCTGACATTGCTGCAAGTATAGGCGTTCCAGACCTGCCCGGTCGCGTATCCGGGCTGGGCGAAGTTGTTGGTGATCTGGTTGTTGGCATAGTTATAGCAGTTGTTGTTATCCTGGATATACGCGTCCGAGTTCCAGACGGACGGATCATAGGCGGGCGCGCCCTGCCCGTGATTGGTCGGACAGGTCACCTTGGGGGTCGGGGCCGTGCGATCACCGCCATCACCGACATCTTCGATCCGCTGAAGGATATGGCTGAGCGCAGCCTCGCTGAGCACTTCGCCATGGGTCGCCACCAAGGCACTTTCCAACTCGGGCTCAGCTGCGATCAAGGCCCCTGCGCTGGGCGTCGAGGCCGCGTTGCGGCTCATCATCGGGGCCGCATTCAATTCTGGATCGGTATGGCGGACACGAAGACCGCGATAGCCAAGCCGCGATGGCGCGTTCGCCGGACCGCCCTCCTCGAACGAAAATCGTGCGGCGAGATCGGCAAACCGATCATCTGGAACGACCCAGGTTGGATTCATTCGGCCAGAATAGAGTTGTGCTGTAACGATAAGCGGCATGATCGACTCCCATTCTGATAATGCGTGACTTCCATTATATCATATCATTCGGTCAATTTACTAAAAATTGCGAATCAAAGAGAACGCGAAGCGAACGGCGAAGGAAATCGACGGCCAGGACCTTCGCATCGTGCGACCAGACAGCGAAAAAGAACGCGCCGCACGAGAGGTGAAGCCAACTTGATCGAACTTGCATGAACGCGGACGCGAAGATCATAAACGAATGATTTCGCACCAGGAACGAACTTGCCGCTGCAAGAACAAATGCAGAAGAAAGCACAACGGCCGGAACAGCTACGATGCCCGTTGCAGAATCATCGGATTTTTGCTTTATCTCACGTCAACTTTTCAGAGTGCCCGCGAACGAAATAAGATGGCTGTCGCCGTCCAAGCGTTTGTTTTGTTTAAACTGTCAATCTTCAGAGGTCGGAACATGCCCAGTCCCGCAGCCATTACTGATGCCGATATTCAGGAATTCAAATCTCGACAAGCGAGGTTAGGCTTGGCCGCAGACCAATTCAACCATACCGACACGATAAACACGAGTGACTTTAACGGCGAACTTGTGATTTCACCCGACCCGTCGATCTCACAAATCGAACCGATCTTCGTTCCATTCAATTCCATGAAAGAACTGAAAGCTTTGATCGGAAATCCGGATTCTGTATTTTCGGAAGATGGAATGAGCGACCGGTTCATCGAATACCCGACTGCTCCGCCACCGGATCGAATTTCATTACTCGCAAAAGCGAAAGATGGTTGCGATTTCGATTGGCAAGCCTCGCCCGAAGAATTCCACGGCGCTTACAAAGCCGCCGAAAGTTATCTTACGGGAGATTCCCGGAAGCTCGCCGCATGGGAACCGATGTTGAACGCGCGCTTCGGGGTCGGTCGTTTGGCGGTGTTTGCGGCCAAGGATGTCACGATCCACAAAGGGGAGAAGTTCGTCGTCAAACCGGACCCGAACAACCCTCTGGCGCCGGTGAAGCTGAATTTTCACAGCGTGACGGTGGAAGAGGGCGGCCAGTTCGTGATCGAGGCGAAGGTCGACATGTCGACACTGACGTTCACGGTCAACGACTAAGGCTCACCATTCGGACTGCATTCGCGCCGTCGTCAAACCGAGCCAAGGCGCAACAACTGGGAGGCCGCGCGATATGGCGACCGATGGGAATGCCCGTGTCTTTAGCTTCGTAGGCGGGACCGGAACTGACGGAACGAATGCAACCCAACCCGGAAGTACGCCACCTCAGGCAGGGCCCGGATCGGCCGGGAATAGTACGAAGGACAAGCATAACAACTACACGTGCCACACGCAGCCGGGCAAAGGAAAACCGGGCCAGCCCGGTGGCACCGGACCGTCCGGCGGTCCTGCCTCGCGTGGATTGGACAGCCAAGGCGGGTCTTTGCAACTCGGCAAGGTATCGGGCGCTGTGGTGATCGCCACGGGCGGCGGAAATGGTGGCAAGGGCGGGCACGGTGCGCCTGGCGGAACTGGCGGCGCGGGCGGACCCGCCGGGACAAACCCGCAGGGATGCACGGCCGCGGCGCAAGGAACGGCCGGGGCTGGTGGCCGGGGGGGCGATGGCGGCCCTGGCGGCAACGGCGGCGATGCCGGGACCGTGGTCGTCACCGCCGAGTGGTTGCCTGGCTCATCTGTTAGCTTCGACCGGAATCATGGCGGCGTCGGTCAGGGTGGCGAACCTGGTGCCCCCGGCGCTCCGGGCGCCGGGGTCGGCGGCGGCGGCAATCTCGGCGGCGGCAACCCCGGGCCGAACGGGACGGTGAATGGCAAACCCGGGCAGGTCATCGTCAACGGCAAACCGATCAACCCAAGCAACCAGCAGGCCGCCGCAAAACTCGACGTGCATGCGGCGGTCGCAGCTCCGCCTGCAGTTCCGCAGATCGTAATCCAAGGCAATCCCGGAGCCGATGGGATGGACGGGCCAATCGGCACAAACGGCACCAATAGTGAGAAGGACAATACCGGCCAAGACGGCCACAGCGGTAAGTACAGCGTCTGGGATGGCTGCACCTGCGCCACCAATGGCACCAAAGGGGCCAATGCGGTGTCCCCCGGCCATGACGGCCTGCAAGCGGGAAGCGGGCGACCGGCCCCTGCCTTCGTGATCCGGGCTGACCACTTCATCGGCAGCCTGTTGATCCACAGTATCGGCGGAAAGGGCGGCCGTGGGGGCAGCGGGGGCAAAGGCGGCGATGGCGATACCGGCGGAGACGGCGGCGCGAACACGCGGCATTGCATCAACAGCGGATATTGCACACCAACCAGCGGCGGCGTCGGCGGCGATGCCAGCCATGGAGGTCAAGGAGGCCGGGGCGGCGATGGCGGCGCGGGGGGCAGCGTCGTTCTCTACTATTCGCAGACCCAACCGCCCAGCGCGTCGCTTCTGTCCAGCGGCGGCGCCCAGGGCATGGCAGGCATGGGCGGCATGCCCGGCACCCCCGGAACGGGCGGCCTGGGCGAAGAGATCAAGGGGATACAGACCCGGGCCCCCGACGGGTCGGCCGGGGGCGCTGGGGGCACCAAGGGTCCCGGCAATGTCGGCCCGAACGGTCCGGTTCATATGATCCGCGAACCGCAGACGGAGCCGACCCCCGCCTAGGTCCGGACCGACATGTCGCCGTCCGAAACCGCGCGGTGCCCCGGGCTTGTCCGACGTCAGAAGGAAAGGCTTGCCGATGTCCTTGATCGCCCGAGAAGATGCCGCATGCCTGGCGGAATTGGCCGGAGCGGCGGAACGTGGCCTGACCATCGGCCCGGCTCTGCCGCCCGGCTGGTCGGTGTTCGAGACACTGCCGATCGAGCCGCCGCCCCTGGGTCCGGACACAACGGGCGCGCAGGGTTTCATCGCCAGCGGGGCCCTGCCCTCCGATCCCAGCACCGGGGTGACCGTCATCGCCCTGGCCTTACCCTTTATCAGCTACGCCGCCCAATCCAGCTATCTGCCGACCCAGCGCAACACCGGCCTGGCGGCCGTTCCCGCCGAGATCCTGCCCCAAGGCGGCAACGCCCTGGCCCCGGCAGTGGCCGCCTATGCGGACCTGCGCGATATATTGTGGAAGACCTTCGGACGCACCGTGCCCAGACCGCTCTGGATCACTGGCGCCCATCTTGGCGCGACCCTGGCTGCGCTGGCCGCGATCGACCTTCGGCCTGGCCATGTGGGCCCGGATGGCAGTACGAAAAGCCCGACAAGCCCTGCGTCTCTCGCGATGTTTTCAGCGCCTGCCCAGGGGGATCAATCCTTCGCCAAGGCTGTCACGGCCCAAACAGTCACTGCACAGACCTTCCTTTCAGAGCATCTGGGCCGGGCCGTCGACGACTTTCCCGGTCCACCCGTGACGACCAGCACCGGCCCGGCGGTTACGACAGGCACGGCCAGCCCGATCGCCGCCCGCAGCCGAAGCGCGGCGCCCGGCCTCATCATCGGCGGCGACAGTTGGATCGACCGGGACAGCAACAGCTATGTCCTGGCGCTCGGTGGCGATCCGGTTGAACTCGGCGCGGTCCCCGCCGCCCTGGCCGTCGGCGATACGTCGGTCGATGTCCTGGCCGTGGCGGCCATGGCGGATTTGGTGGGCTTGCCCTATCTGATGGCGCAGCAGCCCGGCATGCCATTACCCGCGCCATTGAACCCCTATGCACTGCAAGGGGATATCAAGGACAGCCAGACGATTTGGGGGGCGCATGTATCGGCCCCGGGACGCACCGCCATCTTACTGCGC
>JBCDCW010000025.1:0-21789 GCA_039180995.1 Pseudomonadota bacterium | reverse complement strand
TTCATGCAGAACGCCTTTTTGATCGCGGCCATGGTCGCGGTGCCCGCGGCCCTGCTGTCCTGCTTTCTGGTCCTAAAGGGCTGGGCGTTGATGGGCGACGCCGTCAGCCATGCCGTTCTGCCGGGGATCGTGCTGGCGTGGATTACCGGCCTGCCGTTGATCCTTGGGGCGTTCGCGGCTGGGATGACCTGCGCGCTGCTGACCGGATATCTCAACGAAAACAGCCGCGTGAAGCAGGACACGATCATGGGCGTCGTCTTTTCGGGTATGTTCGGGATCGGCATCATTCTTTACACCTCTATCGACACGCACGCCCATCTGGACCACATCCTGTTCGGCAATATGCTCGGCGTCGGGAGCCAAGATCTTTGGACGGCCGGCTTGATCGGTTTGGGCGTCACGCTGGCCTTGGTCTTCACCTGGAAAGACTTGCTGCTGCACGCCTTTGACCCCGCTCAGGCCAAGGCCAGTGGCCTGCCGGTCAACGTCCTGCATTACAGCCTGCTCAGCATCCTGTCCCTGACGGTCGTCGCCACGCTGTCTGCCACCGGCCTGATCCTGGCCGTCGGCCTGTTGATCGCGCCGGGGGCCATTGCGTTCCTGGTGGTTCGCAGTTTTGGTTGGATGCTGGTCGTATCCATCGTGGTTTGCTTGGTGTCGATGCTGACGGGCGTCTATGCGAGCTTCTTCCTCGACAGCGCCCCGGCCCCGACGATCATCCTGATCCTGACAGCCCTTTTTATCGCCGCCTTCATCAGACGGACGGCGCTGACCCGGGCAACCTCTCGGCAAGGAACGCCTTCGGGGCCTGAGCCCACGAAGTCAGTTCTTAACGAATGAGGCAGCCCAGCGGGGCCAATCAGTCGCTCTTACCTTCAAGAAAGCGAGTGATTTCGTGCTCGGGCCAGAAGGCCAGCATCGAAAAGCGGACAATCCAAAGCAGAATGCCCACTGCGAGCGTAATGATGAGAGAGTCTAAAGGTGTCATGCCACATTCCCCGCGTGGTTTCGTCTTAGTTGACTCAAATCCGCGGCAAGATTGTGGCAGCATTGTGCGCGTTTGACCGGCAGTCTGGGGCAGTCTTGGGGTATTCCCGGCTGTTCTGAGAACGATGGGCTCAGTGGAAGTCCCGAGACTTCGGAATCACGCGCACATTTCGGGGATGCGTCCGGGTATGTTCGCGAATCTGTTTCGATACTTCATCTCCACGGGCTAAAATTGGCCCCAGTTCATCCTCCGACAATCTCACCAGCGCATCTGTGCGATCGACGATCTCGCGCGCGACCACATGGATCACGGCCCCGTCGAACTGGATACGCCCATGCACGGCCATCAGGCGTGCGCCCATGATCTGCTTGCGGAACTTGGCGAAGAGATCGGGCCAAATGACCACATTCACCACCCCAGCTTCGTCTTCCAGCGTGGTAAAACAGACGCCCTTGGCACTGCCGGGTTTTTGACGAACCAGAACCAGGCCCGCCACGGAGCAGATCTGGTTGAACCCCAGCGACCGAAGCCGGTCCGACCGCGTATACCCCCCCTCGTCCATCGCCCGCCGCATGAAGGCGATCGGATGCGCCTTCAGCGACAGTCGCGCCGTTTGATAATCGGCCACCACATGTTCGCGCAGCGGCATCTCGGGCAAAATATGGACGGGCTCCGTCCCGGTCTCTGGCGCTTCAGCATGGGTGAACAACGGCAGGTCCGGCCCGCGCCGGATCGCCTTGGCATCCCAGAGAGCCGCCCGCCGATCCTGCCCACAAGACCGAAACCCATCGGCTGAGGCCAGCAGCTCGATCACCCGCTTGGACAGCCGCGTGCGACGACGCAGATCCTCGACGTTCTCGTAAGGTGTCCCCCGGAGCGTCATCAGGCGCTGCGCTTCTTCTTCCGGAAAGCCGGACACCTGCCGGAACCCGAGCCGCAGGGCATAGCCCATGCCCTCGGGCTCTAGCGTGTTATCCCAATCGGAGTAATTCACATCCACCGGCAGCACCGTCACCCCCGATTTCCGTGCCATGCCGACGATCTGCGCGGGCGCGTAGAACCCCATGGGCTGCGAATTCAGCAGCGCGCAGGCGAAGACCTCGGGGTGGTGGCATTTCAGATAGCTGGATACATAGACCAGCCGCGCGAAGCTGGCGGCGTGGCTTTCCGGGAAGCCGTATTCGCCAAAGCCCTCGATCTGGCTGAAGCAGCGGGCGGCGAAGGCGGGGTCGTAGCCCCGGTCGATCATCCGCTCGATCATCCGGGCCTTGTGGTTGGTGATGTCCTCTTTCGACCGGAACGTGGCCATGGCCCGGCGTAGGCCATTGGCCTCGGCGCCCGAGAACTCGGCCGCGACGATGGCGATCTTCATAGCCTGCTCCTGAAAGATCGGCACGCCCAGCGTCCGCTTTAGGATGTCCTTCAACTCGTTTTGGTCATAGCCGGGGCCAGGCGTGGGATAGTCTGGATCCTCGTCCCCACGTCGCCGCTTCAGGTAGGGATGCACCATATCGCCCTGGATCGGCCCCGGGCGCACGATGGCGACTTGGATAACCAGATCATAAAATCGCCGCGGCCTAAGCTTCGGTAACATCGCCATCTGCGCCCGGCTTTCTACCTGGAACACGCCCAGGGAATCCCCCCGGCACAGCATGTCATAGGTATCTTCGTCTCCCTCCTCGATCGTGGCCAGATTCATGTCCACGCCGTAATGCGCCTTCATCAACGCGAAGGATTTGGCGATACAGGTCAGCATGCCCAGCGCCAGGACATCCATCTTGAAGATGCCCAGCGCCTCGATGTCGTCCTTGTCCCATTCGATGAAACTGCGGTCGGGCATGGCCCCGTTGCCGATGGGCACCGTCCGCGTCAGCTTCTGCTTGGTCAGGATAAACCCACCCACATGCTGCCCCAGATGCCGGGGCATCCCGATCAACTGATCCGTCAGCCGCAGCACCCTTCGGATATGCGGGTCGCGGATATTCACGCCCGTATCCTCGGGATGCATGTCCTTGACTGACCCGCCCCACGACCCCCAGGTCGTCTTGGCCAACGCGCTGGTCACGTCCTCGGTCAGGCCCATGACCTTGCCCACCTCGCGGATCGCCATGCGCGGGCGGTAATGGATCACCGTCGCGCAGAGGCCCGCATGCTGGCGGCCATAGCGATTATAGATGTGCTGGATGACCTCCTCGCGCCGCTCATGCTCAAAATCCACGTCGATATCGGGCGGCTCATTGCGGTCGGCGGAGAGGAAGCGCTCGAACAGGACCTCGTTCAGGGCGGGGTCCACCGAGGTGATCCCAAGGCAGAAGCAGACGGCGGAATTGGCGGCCGAGCCACGCCCCTGGCAGAGGATGTCCTGAGAACGCCCGAAGGCCACAATCTCCTGGATCGTGATGAAATACCGCGCCAACTCGCGCTCTTTTATGAAGGCCAGTTCCTTCTCGATGGCGTCCATGACTTTGCCTGGCACGCCGTCCGGATACCGGTCCGCCGCGCCTTCTTCGGTGAGAATGCGCAGATGATCATCCGGGCCGCGCCCTGCCGGGATGTCGTCCTCTGGGTATTCGTATTTCAACGCGTCGAGCGAGAATTTCAGCCGCTTAGCGATCAACACACTTTCCCGGATCGCATGGGGCCAGCGCTGGAACAGACGGACCATCTCTTGCGGTGATTTCAGGTAGCGTTCCGCATTGCCGGCAAGGTGAAACCCTGCCTCGGTCAGCTTCACCCCCTCGCGGATGCAGGTCATCACGTCCTGCAACGGTCGCCGTTCGGGCGTGTGGTAATGGACGTCATTGGTCGCCACGATCCGCAAGCCATGCTTGCGGGCCAGAAGGTCCAACCGCGCGATGCGCGCGTGGTCGTCGCCACGGTAGAGATGGGCGGCAGCGATATGGGTTAGCTGCGGCAGAGTCTTCGTCAGGCGCGCTAGATCGGCCTCGAATTCGTCCAAATCCTCAGCCGGGAGAGCAATCAGAGTCACCCCATGCTGGTGCTCCGCCAGATCGGCCAACGTGATGTCGCAGCGCCCCTTTTCCTGCCATTCGCCATTGGGCCCGGTCGTCCGACCCTTGGAAATCAGCGCGCAGAGCGTGCCATAGGCCTCACGATTCTTCGGATAGGCCAGGAATTCGGCCCCGCAGGTCAGGATCAGGCGGGTGCCGACGATGGGCTTCATCTTGGCGGCATGCGCCTCGACATGCAGACGGACGACGCCCGCCATCGAGTTGCGGTCGGCGATGCCGATCCGGTCGTAGCCCATCTTCCAAGCGGTGGTGACCAGGTCCACGGCGTCCGAAGCGCCATGGAGGAACGAAAAGCATGACGTCACCCCCAGCTCCACGAAGGGCGCGGGCGGGTTCTTGGTGAAGACTTCTGTCGGGTCGAGCGTGCGCTTATCGGGGGTGAGCGGGGCGTCGGGCATCGGAGCGGGACTCAGACATCAAAGAGAGGACAGCGCGAAAGACACAGGCAAACGAACCAGCCGTGTCGCACCTTTGACGGGAATCTGGGGGGCCAGCTCCACGTCGCCTAAGGGCGACTCCCCCCGAGGTATTTCTGGCCAGAGGAAAAGAGGATGCAGAAGATGTGCGTCCCCCATTTCAGGTAACCGAGCGTTAAGGTTAATGCGCCATGGAGGAGGTGCGGAACAGGCTGAGGAGCCGATGGCCGCGCCAGGGGAAGGTGCCCCGTTGCCCGCGCCGCCAAGCTGATGCCGGGCGCGGGGCACTGGACCTTCCTGTCTTCCTCTGGCCAAAAATACCTCCGCCGGAGGCTCCGACATCGGCCACGGACGGCGACGGTAGGGATAATGCACCATCGCCCCCTTCATGCGAACAACCCATGCAGAAACCAATCCGGCGTGCCACCGCGCCCATCCCCCGCTACACCTTCGCGGAAAAGCCAATAACGCCTCCCATCCGTGACTTCGACCTTGTAATAGTCCCGCAGGCGGGCGCTGGCGCGGTCGTGCCACCATTCGGGCGACAGGCGTTCCGGGCCCTGATGGCGCGCGATCCGATAGGGCCGACGGCGCCATTGGAACCGTACTGGCGGGCCTTCGGGGACGGCATACAGCACCTCGATCCGCTCTGGCGCAGGCAGCAGGCGGATCGGGCGTTCGCGCTGCGGCGCAATCATCCCGCCGCCGCCTAAGCCGCCGGGTGCCAGAAAGTCGGCGCGTTGACCTGCCATGTGGTCCAACGCGGGCAGCCAAGCCTCGGCCCGCTCGGGGATGTGACTCTCGCGCGGGACCGGCACTTGGACTGCGCGGCGACCCAGCCGGGCCGAAAGCCGATCCACCAGGCTGGTGAAGGCCAGGTCGGCATCGGCCTGCCCATCCAGGCGCACCTGGGCGGCGGCCAAGGGCTCGGTCCGCCCGGCCTCTGCCGCCAAGATATCGAAGCCGAACCCGGCATCCAGGCACTCGAACCGCTTCTCCAGCAACCCACGCAAATGCCCCGGGTCGCGCACCGCCTTGGCCGTGGCGACCGCGAACCGCGCCGCTGTGCCATCGGTCCGGTAAACCTCCAACGTCAAAGCCCGCAACCCGTGCCCCTTCGCCTCTAGCTGTCGACACAGATCACCCAACAGCTCCGGCAGATAGGGCTGCGGGTCCATCACCGGCTCGGCCAAGCGGCGCACAGCGCGATACCGATGGGGCGGAGGAGGCGCGACGATGGGTTCGGGCAGATCCCCCAACGCCTGGTCGAGCCGATTGAGCGCCGGCATCAGCCGACGCCCCAAAGACGCGCGCGGCACATCCATCAGATCGCCGACCCGCTTCAAGCCCAAGCGGCGCAGGGTCAGCCGCGTGTCGCCATCCAGTCGCAACGCAGCGACGGGCAACCCCTGCAAATCAGCGTCGGGATCATCGCAAATGGGCCGCGGATCGCCATATCGCGCCAGTGCCCAAGCCGCCCCATGGGTCGGGGCCAAGGCGATCCGTGCCTCTTGCCCCAAACCAGCCAAACGCGCTTGTATATCGGCCAACATCGCCGCCTCGCCGCCCCATAGATGGGCCGACCCGGTCGTGTCCAACACCAACCCATCGGCCCCATCGGTGGCCGACCATGGGCACCATCGGCGCGACCAATGGGCCAGCCGAGTCAGCGTCGCTGCATCGCCAGCCAAGTCGGCGGGCCGCACGATCAGAGCGGGCGAAAGTGCCTGGGCATCGACCACCCGCATCTCCCGCGCCGCGCCCAAAGCGGCCGCCGCCTCGCTCACCGCATGGATCACCGGGCCATGGGGCCCCTCGGCCGCCAACACGACGGCTGCGTCGAACGCCAGCTCAGGTTCCGGTTCGTCCCAAGGGGCGGACGAGACCGGCGCCTTGGCCTTCGTCCTCTGCCACCGGGCGATCGCGAAGCGGGGCAGCCAGATCGAGACGATGCGCCGCCCGGTCATGGCTGGCCATCCATTCGCCCGGCCGATTTGCGCGCGACCGGAACCGCTCGGCCAGCCAAAGGGCCTGCCCCGGGGCGTGCATGTCGAAGGGATGCGCCTCGGATGCCGCCGAGCGCAGCCGCCACCGCTCGGGCGCCACCGACAGCCCGGGCACCCCATCGGGTCGCAGCAGCCACAAGGGCACCTCCGACCGCCGCGCACGCAGGGCCAGCCGCTTGGTCGCGGTGAAGTCCAGGGCCTTCGGATCCCCCCAAATCTCCCCAATGACGGCAGATGACGCGGCGCATTGCAGTCCTTCCTCCATGGCCCAGAGCGCCTCGGCCGCATTGCGCGCCGCGACCCTCAGGATCGGTCTGTCCCGCTGTTCCAAGCCCCGCAGGCAGGGCAGCCCCCCTTCCTGCGCCGCGCGCGCGTCCTGCACCCACAGGATCGGCCCGCGCCGCCCGGACGCATCCAATTGCGCCAAGACAAAACCGGTCGCCGCCCCGTCCCGGGCATCCGAGAAGGCTTCCACAATCGGAGGCAGATCGAGGTCCGGCATGGACGTTGGAACACCGAGAATCGGTTTATGTTCTCTTAATGTTCTCTTTTTAGATCTCGCTTGTCGAGTCCTTCCTGACACCTTCAGACACATCGCCGTGCGAGTGATGTTGTGCCACGGGAGCTGTTTTCAGACGCCTCCGCCCCGTGCCTACCCTAACGTCACTCTTTCCAGGTGGACCTTTGTCGCGGACACTTCTCCTTATGGATCAATCCCATCCCATCGGACCAAACCGACCCACAGAGCCCCCAATGCGAACCCATGCATCGACCGCACGTCTTGCGATCTTCTCCATCATCACCGCCGCATTTCACGCCGTCGGCCCTGTCAACGCAGAGCCCGGCGCCCTGACGAAATTCCCCCAACACATCGACCCGGCCTGCAATTTCGGTCGCGCGAAGCTCTATGATGAATGCGGCTCGCAATTGGCCCTGTTCGACAAGGCTCTCCGCACGGCGAACCAGCAGGACAAAGTCCTTCTGGTCAGTTTCGGCGCGGAATGGTGCATCTGGTGCCACGTCTTCAGTCAACACCTGGCCGGCGCACATACGAAGATGGACTATCGCCTCGGGGATCCGGGCGACCCCATCTACGACGACGTGACTCTACTGGAAAAACCAAGAACGGATCCGACCGAGCAGGCGGACCGGCTCAAGTCCTTCGCGGAGGACACTTTCGTCGTCGTCCATATCGAGGATCAGTTTTCGCCCGACGGGTACGACGTCCTGCTCCAGACCTCCGCGGTGGACGCCTTCACGGGCGGCTATCCCTTCATCTTCACCGTCACGCGCGAGGGGCAATATGCGGCGCGGCTTTACCACGACCGCTCTTCGACGCGGCGGGACGGTCTTTTCTCCTGGTATCGTGGCCATGACCGAAGCCGTCTGATCGCCGAACTATCCCGAATGGTGGCCGCGGCCGAATAAGACCGGGTAGACGACGCGCTTATGATATCACGCCGGTTTGTTGGAGGGCATCTTGCCGACATGGCAGACGGAGCGGCAAGACGGGGCGACCGGAGATCTAGCCATGCCCGCCTCCTACGACGTCTTTGTCTTCCACCGCTCCTACTTCTGCGGAAAGATGCTAGCCTATCTGCGCTACAAGCAGATCCCGTTCACGCCGATCTACAAACCTCTCTCCGAGGTCGGCCTGGAGATCGCGCGCAATACCGGCCTGCGTCAGATGCCCGTCATCCGCACCCCCGATGGCACCTGGCTGCACGACACGACCCCCATGATCGACTGGTTCGAGGCGCGCCATCCCGATCCCCCAATTACCATCGGCGACCCGGTCACCGATTTCCTCATGCGTTTGCTGGAGGACTACGCCGACGAATGGCTCTGGCGCCCCGCGATTCTGTCGCGGTGGGAGGCCCATGTGGACGGGCATTACTACGAGACGCTGTTTCCCACCCAATTCCTCGGCGGTCTCTGGGCCAAGGCCCGACCGCTGACCTGGATCGCGGGCAAGTTGGTCAAGAAACACCAAACGGACAAGTTCTTGGCGGGCGACGGCTTGACCAAAGACAATCGTGACTATGTCTGGTCGATCTACACCGACACGCTCGCCCGGCTGGAAACCATCTTCCAGATCCAGCCCTACCTTCTGGGCGACCGCCCTTGCCTCGCGGATTTCGGCTTCTTCGGCAGTATGTTCTGGCATTTCTCCAATGATCCGACCCCCAGCCGGATGATGCAGGAACAAGCGCCGGGCGTCTACGAATGGGTCGCGCGGATGTGGAACATGACGGCCAAAAAGGCGCAGGGGAAAACCTTCGCTTCCGATACCGCGCCCGATCTTTGGGCACCGCTGCTCGCGGATGCCTGTGCGGCTTATCTGCCCTATCTCCACGCCAATGCGCGAGCGCTGGAAGCGGGCGACACCCGGTTCGACCTCGACATCCAGGGTCACAAATTCCCCGCCATCCATGTCAGCCCCTACCGCGCCTGGTGCCGCGAGCGATTGCAAGGGTTTCTGACGGCCATGTCGGAGCCAGACCAGGCCCGGATCCAGTCCATCCTCGACCCCTTGGGGGGTTGGGTACCGCTGACCGCCGATGCGCATATCCGCTCCGGCTGGGACCCGGAAGGAACCGCGCCCGTCTGCAAACCGCGGGACCTCTCTCTAACATACCGCCTGCTGGCGCCCTTTACGGGCACCAATCACGTGCGAACCCGGCGGGCCTAGCCCGCCAGGTCGTCCAGACACGCCGTCGCCATCTGGAGAGACGACATCAGTTCCACCTACAGATCCGGTCCGAAATGGGGTCAGCGGATCAATTGTCACACTCTCTGCCAGGCTACCGTCCCGCAAGTCTGCGCCCCGCGTCTGGTCGACTTCTGGCTCAATGAAAACGCAACGCCCCACGCCCGCCTGCATCGTCTGACGCATCTCAGATAGGTGAGTCGCGTTGACCGGGGCCGTGGTCCCGGCGACGATGGCTGTCGGCGCATCCAGCCCGAAGGCTGCCTCGGAATGGGTATGGGCATCGGGGCGGACGATCTGGACCGAGCTTATGCCCGCCGTTCCAGCTTTGCCCCGGACCGATATCTAGGCGAAGCCGTCGGCCATCGCCCAGCCGCCCAAGAGCCCGCCGACGGACCGACTTGCACCCCGACTCCCAATAGCCATCGTAGATGGCTCCTACACGGCAAGAGATAAGCGAATGTCGAAGCTATAGGGTTCAGAGGCGGTTGTTTGTTCGGCCTGTTTGTGTGCTCTCGACTGCTCGCCCTGCGGCCCGGACATTCGCCGGGATGTTCTGATCATCGCGGCAGCATGGCGCGCCATCAGATCGTTCGATTTGCCATTTCGTGACAGCCTCGGTCGATTCAGGCGGCGTGTGGTCTGTCGGGTTCGCCCCGTGTCAGTCCAGCCCACATGATCCGGGCCGTCTTTGTTCGCCATTGCGACCATCGGAAGGCGCGCTGGCTTGCCTTGTAGTGGGTCCGTCAGCTTGGGGTTTCGTCGCAGCGACCCCGATCGAGACAGCCAAGTTCAACGTCGTCAACGACCTGTTCCACTGTACCCCAAAAGGTTGGCGGCCAGACCGGACGACGATGCGCGCTGCCCCGGTCAGAGCAATCGCTGACGAAGGGCCGTCGCGATTGCCAGCGTGACACGGCGTGCGTCATTCGAACTGATCAGTGCGCGGCTCTGACGATGGGCTCGTGAACGAAAACATGGGCTTTGCCCGGATCGAAGCGCAGGCCAATCTCGGTGCCCGGCTTCAAGACCGCATCCTCGGGCAGCGCGGCGATGATCGTGGTGCCGTCCTTGAGGGTGACGTCGACCACAGTCTCGGCGCCGAGCCGCTCGGTCAGGGCGACCGTGCCATGCAGCATGCCCTCGCCAGGTGAAGTTGGCTGGAGATACTGGGGCCGCACGCACAGAATTGCGCGCTCGCCGATCCCGGCCCGGGCCGTGACCTCAATCGGATCGAGTGCGGGGCCCGTGACGGTTATCCGGCCCTCGCTGGCAGGTTTCGCGTCCACTTCGATGAAGTTCATCGACGGCGCACCGAGAAAACCGGCGACGAAAAGGTTGGCGGGGTGGTGATAGAGCTCCATCGGGCTGCCGACCTGCATGACCTCGCCGTCCTTCAATACGACGATCTTGTCGGCGAGCGTCATCGCCTCGACCTGGTCGTGTGTGACATAGATCATCGACGCCCCGAGCGATTGATGAAGTTTTCCGATCTCCATCCGCATATCCATGCGCAGCGCCGCGTCGAGATTCGAGAGCGGCTCGTCGAAGAGGAAGACGGACGGGTCGCGCACGATGGCGCGGCCGATGGCAACGCGCTGGCGCTGGCCGCCCGACAGCTGCGAGGGTCTTCGGTCCAGCAGATGCTCCATCTGGAGGATGCGGGCGGCCTCGGCGACCTTGGCGTCCTTCTCGGCCTTCGGCGCGCCTGCGATGGTCAGACCGAAGGCTACATTCTCCCGCACGGTCATGTGCGGGAAGATCGCGTAGGTCTGGAACACCATGGCAATGCCCCGTTCCTTGGGCGGAAGGTCGTTCACGCGCCGCCCGTCGATCTCCAGTGTGCCGGAGGTGATGTCCTCCAATCCTGCGATCATCCGCAAAAGCGTCGACTTACCGCAACCTGACGGTCCGACGAAGACGACGAACTCTCCGTTCCCCACGTCGATATCGACGCCTTTGATGACCTCGACCCCGCCAAAGCTTTTGCGCACATCTCTCAACTTGACGGATCCCATCAGTCTTCCTCCACGCGAAGATGTCCGTCTTCGTCTGCCGTCACCCTCTGGGGATCCATAACGTATCCTTGGAACGCACCGCCGTCCGGGCGGTCGGCAAAGCCCATGATGACCGGACCGCCATCGGTCGGGACGATCCGCGCCGCGTAGCGTCGGCAGGGCAGCGCACCGTCGAGGAACGGCCCCTCCGGCAGGCGCCAGGAACCGCGCGGACCGTCCCCCATGAGATAGTGGCTGCCGGTCACCGGTCCGCCGGGGATCGCCTCGGCCTGCGCTTTGGAGAAATGTTCGGCGGCAGTGCAGAAGAGGCAATACCACCGGTCGCCCACCTTGAAGACCTGCGGCACCTCCAACTGCCCGAAGCCGCCGATGAAGACAGGGGGCTGGAGGGTCCACGTGTAGAGATCCAACGAGGTAGCGAAACCGATGCAGCCGCCCGCATTGGGCTCGGCGACACCGGCGGCACGGGCCGTAAAGAACATCAGCCAGCCGTCCCCGTCCGGGTCCGCCATGACCCAAGGGTCCCGCATGGCGCGGTCGTGCCAGAAGCCGAGTGCATGGTCTGCCTCATAAAGCTCCGCGTTCGGCCCGGTTAGGTCCAGGCACAGGCCGCTGCCGACGCGATCCCAGGTGTAAAGGTCGCCGATGGCATGGCCGATCCGCTGATAGAGGCCGTCCTCGGAGCGGCGCGCGCCGGTGTAGAAATAGTGCCAGCGATCATCCGGCCCGCGCACCACCGACCCGGTCCAGGTCGTGTAGTCATCCCAGGCCGGACCGTCGGACGGCTTCAGGCAGGTGCCGTGATGCGCCCAGGTGATCAGGTCCTTGCTCGTCGCGTGGCCCTGCTCGACGTTGAAGTGACGCAGTTCGGGATCGCCAAGCGACTTCGGTGCTTTGAGGAAATAGCAGTGCCAGGTCGCGCCGTCCCGCGCGTACCACGTGTCCCAGATCCAGTGGTCGGGCAAGGACAGGGTCATCCTTTGACCCCCGTCGATGCAATCGACGCGATGAAAGCGCGTTGCAGGATCAGGTAGAAGATCAGCACCGGGACAGTGATGAGAGACAGATAGGCCATGACCTCGCCCCATGCGATGTTGAGTTGGAAGAAGTAACCGAGGCCCACCATGACGGGGCGATAAGCCTCGGATTGGACGGTGATCAGCGGCCAGAGATATTGTTCATTGTACATCTTGAGCGTCTTGAGGATCGCGCCCGTGGCGATAACCGGCCCCGAGAGCGGGATGACGATCCGCCAGTAGACCTGCCACCAAGTCGCGCCCTCGACGCGGGCGGCTTCGACCAGTTCACGTGGGAGATCCTTGAAGAACTGCACGAAGAGGAAAATCGTCAGCGCGTCGGCGATCCATGGAACGATCTGAACCCGATAGGTGTTGAGCCAGCCGATCTCGAACCCCTCCAGGCCGATCCAGGGCAGCTTCGAGACGATCAGCAGGAGGGGGATCGCGATGGTCTCGAACGGGATGATGAGCGTCGAGACGATCACCGCCAGGAGCGCCGCACGGCCCCACCATTCAAGAAAGACGAAGGAAAAGGCGGCAAGCGAACAAAGCGCGAGCGACAGCGTAACCGTGACGACTGTCACGAGGATGGAGTTGAAGACGAACCGCCCGATGGGTGCGCGGGCGAAGGCGTCGCGGTAATTGTCGAGACTAATGTCGCCCACGGGCAAGAAGGCGCGGAGCGAGCCGGTATCCGCAAGGAGTTGTTGGTCGGGCTTGAGGGAGGAAACCAACATGAAGACGAGCGGGAAGAGGAAGACGAGGGCGACGAGGCACAGGACGAGATAGCGGACGCCGAGTCGAAGCCCTCGATTGTCGGAGGAAACCACGGCCGTCAGGGGCGCTCCCGCGTGAGCCAGGACTGGATCAAGCTGATGGTCAGCACGATGAGGAACAGGATCACCGAGATGGTTGAGCCGCCGGAGATGTCTTGCTTGCCGTAGCCACGCTCGACGGTCTGGAAGACGAGCGTCTGAGTCGCATCCAGCGGCCCACCATTCGTCATCACATCGATCTGCGCAAAAACGGCGAAGGCCTGCATGGTGATGACGATTAGGACCAGGATCGCCGTATTCCTCAGCCCCGGCCACGTGATGTACCGGAAGGTCTGCCATTTCGACGCGCCCTCGATTTCGGCCGCCTCGTAGAGGGTTGGCGAGACTGTCTGAAGCCCTGAAAGCCAGATCACCATGTGGAAGCCCACGGCCTGCCAGATCGACATCGCCATGATCGAGGGAAGCGCGGTGTCGGTGCGTCCGAGCCAGTCGATGGGCTCCCAGGTACCGAATGTAAGCCAGCCGAGTATCTCGTTCAGTAACCCGTCGTTGCCGTCGTAGATGAAGCGCCAAAGAAGCGAGACGACGATGATCGAGATGACCACCGGCATAAAGTAGATCGCGCGGAAGGCGTTGATGCCGCGCAAGCGCTGATTGATGAGCAGGGCGAGGCACAGCGCGAGACCGGCCTGCACGGGCGCCACGACGATCACGAACAAGAATGTGTTCAGGAGGGCGCGCAGAAAGACGACGTCGCGGGCGATGACGACCTTGGCGTCCTCGCCGGAATGCCAGCGAAACCACTCGCGCATGCCGCGGTATTGCGGGGTCTCTGGGTTGCGAGTAACCGTTCGCACGCGGGGGTATTCGATGGCCCCGTCCTCGGCTCGAAGGACCGCCCCCGCGTCGTCCCTTTCGGGTGCCAACGTAATGACCCGCACCTCCAGAAGCTCGCGGTAGTTCTCGAACCCCACGAAGCGCGTGGGGTTGGGTGAGACGAGACGCTGATCGGTGAGCGACAGGTAGAAGGCGAAGAAAAAAGGCAGGATGATAAAGAGCGCGATTAGCCCGAAGCCGGGGATTGCGAAGCCCCAGCCCACACGGTTCGACGTGGTCAGCTTGGACGCCATACCTGCCCTCCCTGGCGGGTCGGGCCCCCGAAGGGCCCTGCCGCTTAGCCCTCGTGGCCGTAGCCTTGGTTGGCCTCGATGTCGGCCTCGATCTCGTCGACGGCCGCGTCGAGCGTGTCTTGCACGTCCGCCCCGTTGGCGATGTCGGCAAGCGCCTTCTCGAAGACCTTCGCCGCCACGACGTAGCCGGGCGTCACCGGTCGCACGAGCGCCTGCTCCTCGGAGAGCGAGAAGAAGACCTCAAGCGGGCCGCCCTCCGAATAAGTCTCTGTCATGGCGGCGGCGCTGGGGGTCGCAGGGATGAGGCCGGTCGTTTCGGCGAAAGCGGCCAGATATTCGTCCTGAAGCGCGTAGTCGATCCAGGCGGCGGCACCCTCGGGGTTCTCACAGGTGGCCGAGATGCCGAACTGCCACGAAGCCGCACCGATCACCCCGCCGTTCCCAAAATCGGGTGCCGGCAGGAAGACGACGTCATCCACGGCATCGAGCGTGGCCGCAGCGGCCCAGTTGCCGTTCCAAGCGAAAGCGTACTTGCCCTCGTTGAACCCTGCATCCCGGTCGGCAGGGTCCTGGGACGTGCCGGGCGCGTACCCATCGGCGAAGAGCGACTGCCACCAGGTGCCGAACTCGACCGCTGCCTCGCCGTTGAGAACCCCATCTGCCGATGCGTAAGTCTCGCGGTCCACGATGTCGCCGCCGAAGGACTGGAGAAGGGGCGAGAAGGCGTAGGGATACCATTCGCCGGTCCAGGCCATGCCGGGATCGAAAGCGTATTCATAGTCGCCATCTGCCTTAGCCGCGTCGAGGGCGAGCATCAACTCGTCACGGGTCCAGGGCTCCGCCAGCGTGGGCACGCGCAGGCCCCACTCGTCGAGGTCCGACTGGCGCGCATAGAGCGCGACAGCCGCGTCCCACAAACCGATTGAGTAAAGCTGACCATCCCAGAACCCCTTTGTGCCAGGCAGGAATTCGGAGACGCGCTCCTCCCCGAAGGGCAACGGCTGCATGTAGCCCGACCAGGCCCAGTTGGGCATGACGGGACCATCCACGTCGATGATGCAGGGCAGGTCGCCGGCGAGCGCGGCGGCCACAACGCTGTCGTTGTAGCTTTCCTGAGGGAAACTTTCGACCGTGACCTCCCAATCGCTTTGCGAAGCGTTGAAGTCGGATACGATCCGATCGAGCGTCTCCGCCTCGCCTCGGTTGCCGGCGCCGTGATACCACATGCCGATCTCGGTTTGCGCGGACACGGGGCCAGCAAGAACGGTCGTGGCGGCAAGAGCTCCTGCGATAGTGCGAAGTGTCATGGTCTTCCTCCCGGTTTTGGGCCGCTTGCTGCGGCTCGTCCTCGTCAAGTCTGATAGGCCGCAACGGAGCCGCGCCAGCGCAGTTCCCCAGCGACACGGACGGGCGGACCCTGCGGCGCACCTTCGAGAAACAGCTGCGCGGCGGCGCGGCCCATGCGGCGATATGGCAGACGGACCGTCGTGAGGCCCGGATATAGCGTCTCGGAAATGAGGCGGTGGTCGTCGTAGCCCGCGATCGACATGTCTTGCGGTATTCGCAGGCCCCGCGCACGCAACATCCCGTAGAGTTGCAATGCAAGGCAGTCGTTACCCGCGCAGATGACGGTGGGGCGCGGCTCCAGCGCGAGAAGCGCATCCAGGGCCACGGCCATTCGCTCGCGGCTGTCGGGCGCATCCATGTCGGCCTGACGCACCAGGGCTGGCGCGAAGGCGATCCCCGCATCGGTCAACGCATCAAGATAGCCGCGCGTGCGCTCTTGTGTGGCGACCAACTCGGCGCGCAGCGTCAAATAGGCGATGCGTCGGTGTCCCTCCGCGATCAGCCTATCGGTCAGGGCGCGCTGACCGATATAGTCGTCGGGCACCACGCTGGCCGTGCCGACCGCGTCGAACCCGTTGGCGATGACCGTAGGGGGGCCCGCCGGAAGGTCGGGCACGCGCTGATGATGGGGCGCCACATGGATCAGCCCCTCGACCCGATGTTCGGCGAAGGTGCGCATTAGATCGGTCGCCCCATCCACCCGTCCGCCCGTATCGGCGATCAGAAGGGTGTACCCCGCCTCACGCAGCGCCTCCTGAATGCCCTGGACGATCTGAATTTCGGGAAGGCCGGTGCGCTCCGGGTCATCGGTCTCGACCGAAATCGCTCCCGTCAGCAACCCCACGAGACCCGAACGCCCACCGCGCATCGACCGCGCAGCGGTTGATGGAACATAGCCAAGATCGCGGATCGCGGCCTCCACGGCGCCTCGTGTGGCCTGGGAGACAAGCCCTGCGCTGTTCAGGACACGGCTGACCGTCTTGGGAGAAACCCCTGCCGCTCTTGCAACATCGTAGATAGTCGCCATCCGCTCCCCCTAATGACACCGGTATCATGACATCGGTGTCACCGACAAGCCGGATCTTCTCTTCGGCCGAATACTATTTGCGCGTCGCCCGGCGAATGTCCTTGACGACTTTCTCACCGTGGCTCCGCTTGGCTCCGGGTCTCTGTCTCGTCTCCACTCCTTGGTGATTACGATGTGCCAGAAACCCTCTCTTATCAAACCGACCTAAACTGTCCCGTTGGCGCTGACGTCGGACAATGCTTACGCCGTCGACCAGAGCGATTACGATTGCCGCATCGCCGACCGTGTCGTCAGCTATCATTTCCCGCCCAAGCCCCAACGCCATACCAACCGCCTGCAGGTCACCTGGAATAGGCATCTGCACCTCTTCCCCGGCTTCTTCGCGATCCAACAAGACGACATCATGCTGATCCATCAAATGCGGGTCATCGAGCCGGACGCGACCGTGGTCTTCTGGGACATCCTTGCCGAAGACGGGGCTGACCCCGACCGGGTCGAAGGCTGGTGCAAAATCTGGGAGGACACGCCGGTCGAGGACAAGGCGGCGGTCGAGGCCGTCCACGCGAATATCTCGCCCCGAACCTTCACCGCCAACCGCTACATGTCCGCCCGCGAGCCCGTGCCCGGCCATATCAACCGCCGGGTCCTGGACGCGCTTAGGGCGTGACATGGAGCTTGGAGCTTACCGCGACCGAAACGGCAATGCTCGACGGGCACATGGGGCTGCGCAGGGCTTTTCCATGGACCTGATCGTGCCGATGGACGCGACGGGCGCGCCACGATTTTAGCGCATCAAGGCGGCCTACGTGAACACCTGCTTTGCGCCGATTTCGCCGCGTACCGATCCTTCGCAATGGCTGGTTGGTCAGGGGGCCCGCGTTGCCGTGCCGACCTACACCAATGTCGGCACGCATGATCCGACCAATCTCGGATTGCGTCCCGATGCCCATGGCCGTGCCGCATCTGGTCCGATCCGGCGCTTGGCCTGACGCTCGATCCGGTCCCGGGCGGCGCCGTCTAGGCCCCGCTCGTGACGCTGACCGCACCGCTGAGCTTCTGGGGTGGCGTGGACATTCTGACGGCAGACATCATCGACAGATCTCATCCTCAGCACGGACAAAACATCAAAGGCATGTGCCTGAGCCCGCAGATGATCCCGCGCAGCGGCGCAACCCCCAGCAGCGTCGCCGCAATGATCAGGGCCGAGGTCGCACCGGCCGCCATTATCCTTGGCATGATGGAAACCAACGCGATCACGGGGCTTTTGGTGGGTCAGCGACTTTACGGCCGGACTTGCACGCTTTTTGTCGCGACAGAGAAACGACGCACACGTCGTGCGAGCGCGTTGCGCATTCGGATCTCAAGCGATGGAACCGCCCGCGTGGCATGAGGATGTCGAGAGCGACCTCTCTGAAGCTGCACAATAAAACTAACCTAAAAGCGAGATCCCGGGCCTCGGCGACATCAAGATGGTCGACGTCGCAGAACAACCTCTGCTGCTGGCGCGCGGCAAGAACGGGGCGGCGCGCGTGTTCTACGACGTCTCCCCCATTGTGGCGCCCATATCGTCACCGAGGACCGAGCAGGCGCGCGTCATCACCTGTAAATACCACGCCTGGACGTTCGAACTCGACGGCCCCCTGCGCGCCCGCGCCCATTTCGATGGTCCCGACGCGCATTAGAAAGCGGATCACACCGACCCGAATTGCCCCAGCCTTTTCCCCGTGCACAGCGGGACCTGGCACGATGCGGTCTGCGTCAATCTGGACGGCCAAGCCCCGCCGCTTGCGCAGCACCTCGCTCCGGTTCTTAAACAAGCCGAAGACTTTGATATCCCGCAGTTCGACTATGCCCGAACGGTCGAGGGGGCCTTCGACCCCAACTGGAAGCTGACAATCGAAAACTGGTCCGACGTCTACCACGTCTTCGCGGTCCACCCGACGCTCAACGAAATCATGGATGCCCCTGCGCGCGCGGGCATGTCGACCGACCGCAATCTGATCTACGGTCGCTGGGGCTATGATGCCGAAATGTTGGAGGCCGAACCGCTCCCCATCGCGCAAAATCTCATCGGACAGGCGCGGACAGCGTTTTTCATGGGGCACCTCTTCCCGGCGCTTTGCATCAGCTTCCATCCTGGCATGTTCCTGCTGTGGGACCACAAGCCGCTGTCGCACGAGAAAACACAGGCGAAGCTGCATATCTACGCCGCTGGCGGCGCCGCCATGGATCCAGCCTATCAGCAACACCTCCAAGACCGGGCGCAATGCTACATCGCCCTGAACGCCGAAGACGACGAGGTCTGCCATCTGATGCAACGGGGCCGCCGCGCCTACGGCCATGACGGCGGACGGTTCGCGCCCTATTGGAACAAAGGGACGCTACATTTGGCGCAGTTGGTGACCAATGCCGCGGGCTGACCCCTGTCCGTCGGCCAGCGTTCGCACTAGCTTGGCTAAATGATGGAGACACCCCCACCGGCGATACCAACCAAGTCGCAGATCGCCAGGCCGCGTCGGACCACGCGCCCAGCGGCATCCAGCCCAGCCAAGACCGCGCGCTGATCGGAAACGAAGTGCGCTTCTGACGCAAGGAACGCGGGTTGACCTGCGCCAACCTCGCGCCACGGTCCAGCATCACACCCGGCATGCTGACCAAGATCGAACTGGGCTAGGTCGCCCCCTCGATCCAGACCCTGCTGGCGATATGTAACGCGCTGAACGTCCCGATCTCCATGTTCTTCCACCGGATCGAGAAGAGCCGCTATGTCTCGTTCGTGCCCGCCGACAAACGCATCAAAGTCGACAAACGCGGCACCCGCGCCGGCCATGTCTATGAAATGCTGGGTCCCAATACGGGCCAATCCATTGCCATCCAGCCATTCTTCGTCACCGATGACGACGACGTCGAGCCCCGTTCGACCTTCCAGGAAGAAGGCTCCAAATTCATCTACATGATGTCCGGCCACGTCATCTATCGCCACGGCGAACGCCGCTTTGCGCTGCATCCCGGCGATAGGGCGATGCCGCCCCATCTTGATTTGCTGGAAATTCACACTGTTAATTATACGTCAATTTTTTACATGCTGGATCGGGGCCACCGGGCGAGCGAACCGAAAGCCAGGCATCTCGCACCTCTGGCGTCCTGAAATCCTGCTCAATAGACAGGGACAATTCCTGGACCCCTGCCGGAGCACGACATGGTCTCGAGTCTCGCCCAAGACCCCCACAAGCCGATGGAGCCCCGGGAAAAGGTTCTAGAGGTCGCCATCGGCCGCGAAATCCGCGCCTTTCGAAAGCAGCGAAACATCACTGTGGCAGAGCTTTCGGCGCTGACCGATCTTTCCATCGGCATGCTGTCGAAGATCGAGAACGGCAACACCTCCCCCTCGCTCACGACGCTCCAGACGCTGGCCAACGCCCTGTCTGTCCCGCTGACCTCCTTCTTCTCGCAATACGAAGAACGGCGAGAGGCCGTGCATACCCCCGCCGGCCAAGGCGTAGAGGCCGAACGGGCGGGCACCCGCGCCGGACACAATTACACCCTGCTCGGCCATATCGGCGGCAATTCCAGCGGGGTCATCGTCGAACCCTACTTGATCGATTTGACCTCTGAATCGGATGTCTTCAAGACGTTCCAACATGGCGGGATCGAAACCATCTACATGCTGGAAGGCGAGGTCGGATACCGACACGGGACACAGGTCTATGTCCTGAAACCTGGCGACACCCTCTTTTTCGACGCCGATGCACCCCACGGGCCGGAAACGCTCGTGAAGCTGCCAGCGCGCTTTCTGTCGGTCATCTCCTACCCGGCTAAATGAAGGCATCGGGGATCACTGAAAACTTGCCCCAAATGAAAAAAACATTCCTATCAATTGAGGTTGTCCCATGCCGATGCTAACCTCGCCTGGACGAATTCTTATCTGGGGGACGGCATTCCATGTGCGGAATCATTGGGCTTTTCCTTAAGGATAAATCGCTGGAGCCCGCGCTTGGTGGCCTGCTGACCGACATGCTGATCACCATGACGGACCGGGGTCCCGACAGCGCCGGGATCGCAATCTACGGGCCGCGCGAACAGGGCCGTGCCAAGCTGACACTTCAGCATGACGATCCGAAACGGCTGTCACCGATGTTTGGGGATATTCTGGCCGAGCATCTGGGTTTTCAGATCACGTTGACGCGCAAGGACACCCATGCCGTCCTCGACCTACCCGCCGACAAAATGGAGACGGTGCGCAACGCCTTGCGGGAACTGGATCCCTCCATCCGTATAATGAGCACCGGCGAAACCATCGAGATCTACAAGGAAGTCGGCCTCCCGAAGGACGTCGCAGTCCGTTTCGACGTTGCGAAGATGTCGGGGACCCACGGCATCGGCCACACACGAATGGCAACTGAGTCCGCAGTCACCACCATGGGTGCGCATCCCTTCAACACCGGCGCGGACCAATGCTTGGTCCATAACGGTTCGCTCTCAAACCACAATTCCCTGCGTCGGAAACTGCGCCGCGCGGGCGTCCATATCGAAACTGAGAACGACAGCGAAGTCGCCGCCGCCTACCTGACTTGGAAGATGGGAAACGGCGCATCCTTGGGTGATGCTTTGACCAGCGCATTGGAAGACCTGGACGGGTTCTTCACCTTCGTGGTCGGCACCCAGGACGGCTTCGGCGTGGTCCGCGATCCCATCGCCTGCAAGCCCGCCGTCATGGCCGAAACCGGCCAATACGTCGCTTTCGGTTCCGAATACCGCGCGCTGGTAGGTCTACCTGATATCGATGCCGCCCGGGTGTGGGAGCCCGAGCCCGCCACTGTCTATTTCTGGACCCACTAAGATGCAGAGCTTCGATCTGGAAACCGAGGGCCTGCGCGCCCTGAACGCTATCTTGCATACACAGGCCGAGACCACGAACCAGACCCAATGGGAGATCCTGAACCCCAAGGGCAGCCACGCAATTGCCGTGGGCCTGGACGCGCCCATCGAGGTCAATGTCAAAGGCTCCACCGGCTACTACTGCGCGGGCATGAACAAGCAGGCGACGGTCAACGTGCACGGCTCCACCGGGCCGGGCGTGGCGGAAAACATGATGTCCGGCCTCGTGGTGATCGACGGCGACGCCTCGCAATATGCGGGCGCGACGGGCCATGGCGGGACGTTGGTGATCAAGGGCAATGCGTCGTCGCGCTGCGGGATTTCCATGAAGGGGATCGACATCGTCGTGCACGGCAATGTCGGGCATATGTCGGCCTTCATGGCGCAATCCGGTAACCTGGTGGTCTGCGGCGATGCGGGCGACGCCTTGGGCGACTCGATG
>JBCDCW010000024.1:0-21955 GCA_039180995.1 Pseudomonadota bacterium | reverse complement strand
TGTCCTGCTGCTCGATGGGGTCGAGGATGACGGGATCACCGGCATGAGGGAAATGGGTGATGGTCGCGACATAGTTCAGCGGCTCGTCCGGGCGGATCGGGACGAACCAGTCCACCCTGTCGTGGCTGGTAAAGGTAAACGTGTCCCGTGTGCCGGACGCGGGATGATCCACCGTTACCTCGGTCAGCGGGGCGTCATCGAAATGAAGCCGATGGGGTACGATCGTCACCCGTGTCTCGCGCGGTATGCGCACGTTCACGGGAATGACGCCAGGGCCGTTGCGCGCGACGATCTCGCCGTCTTCCAGGTCGCCGTTGCGATAGCTGATCGTCAAGCGCGTCGTGTAATCCTGCTTGGCCGGATCACGCAGCCGGACCGTCCACACGCGCAGGTCTTCCGCCGTCTTCAGCGTGACCACATCGTTGACGCGATGGTCGTTGTCCGGGTCCTCGTAACTCAGTTCAACGACCGCTTGGACCACGTCCTCCCATCCCGCACCCACCGGCAGCAACCGGACCTCCATGACGGCATCGAAGGGTTGGTCGATGAAGATCGTCTGGGACGTGGTTTCTTGGAAGTCGTCATCCTCGATGGTCTGGCCGTCCAGGAACATGTACCGACGCCGGAACTGAACCGGGTTTCGCACCACGTCGCCGATCTCGACGTCCAGGGTTTGAGAGGGCTCGTCTGCGGTGATGATCCGCGTTTCTTCGACGGGCCCGATGCCGTGGTCGACATCCTCGTACCGCAGGTCGACTTGCACCGCCTGCAATCCAAGTGCGGCGAAGTCCAACGCCCCCCGCGCGATGGTCCGCACCAGGCGCCCTGGCGAGGGGATCGCGATGTTCAGCGCATCGCGCACCTGGGCCACGGGGGTCAGCGCGCCGAAATCCTGGCCGCGCAGCTTGGTGGCGTAGCGATAGGAGACGTCCCGCTCGGACCCGATCAGCGAGGGGCTGAAGACCTGTGGTTCGCCATCGGTGAAGATCAGCGTCGCGTCCTCTTCCCGTGTCTGCCCGTCGAAGTCTCGCCCGCGGTAATTCAACTGCACCTGAACCGCCTCTAGGTCGGTGCCATCGAAATCGGCGAAGACCCGAACCGGCATATCTAATTGCTCGAAGAGCGGATTGCCCAGCCGCAGTGACCGCACGAACCGCGCGATATCGTCGGGCGGCCGTCCGGCAAAGAAGGTCTGTAAGGTCGATTGCGGATTGATCTGCCAGGTGACGATGGTTTGCTGGGTCAGCTTCAGCGACACATCCATCTCGGCGCTATCGAACCGTTCGCGCAGGTATTTCTTCGTATTCCCGTTCCGCCGCTGACGCCGCCGCTCACCCGCGATAAGTTCGGGCGGGATGTCGTCATCCATGCCGGGGAAGTAAGCTTGGGACGGGTCATCGGTGAAGAAGTTTTGCTCGATCAATTGCTGCATCATGTCGAGCGCGTATTGCCGAAGCTCGGCCAGCACCTCGTCAGAGACATCGGCGGAACCGGGGTCGATCTTCACTTCGATCTCGCCCGATACCTCGGCCACGGCGGTGTTGATGTCGGAGTTCTGGAAATCATAGGTTGTGCAATGGTCGATGCCCTTGCCGTCCAGGATCTTGCGGGTCTCGTTGTATATCCGCTCGCTATCGGCGGTGACCTCGATGTTGACTGGCGGTAAGCGCGCAGGGAAATCCAGCTTGTAGGCCACCTGGATGGGCGTCAGGTCCGAGCCGCCATCTTCGGTCAGGGTCTGGCGCATGAACTCGCTACCAGCTTCGGTCAGGCTCATGGAAAATACGCCCACATTCCCGGCCATCAGATCGGGTTCACCATGGGCGACTTGGGCGCTGACCAGATGCTCGACCGTTGGGGCATACATGATGACCGTGCCCTTGGAATAATCGGGCGGCGCGAATTCGACATTGGGCGGCTCAGTGGTGCCCTGAACGCCGGGTGAATTCCGCTCGGCCTCCGTGCCGACCCGGCGCCGGGCCCATTCGGCATCTACGCGCGGCTGCATCTCGGCGCGCGCGGCCTCTAACTCAGTGTCGGTTGGGGCGAAGGTGACGTCGAAATTCAGGTACCCCGCCCCGTCTGGCAGGGCCGGGTTCTCCTCGCGATCTGCGTCGGACAGCGCGTATTGCACCAGCAGAAAGACCGGATCGCCGTTCTGATCCTCGCGGACGCGGGGATGGGCCGAGGCGATGTAGAAGCGGTAAAACAGACCGTCATCGCCCCAGATGGTAGCGCCGTCGACAGTGGCAACAGCAGGCGCAGTCAGCATGATCGTCTCCTCGCTGGCATCACATGATCTCGAGGTGTCCCCCGTGCCCGGGTAGCCAATCGCCCTGAGTGATAGGCGACGGCTGACCCTGGGCATCCAGGCGAACCACGGCGGCCCGCCATTCAAAGGCCAAGGGCGCGAAAAGGTTGGAACGCCAGATCGCGATTTCGACCGTCTCGTTGGGGCGTATCACATGCGTTCTCACGGGCGCATTTTCGGGTCCGCGCAGATCCACGACCGCGAAGGGAATCGCGTCGCCTCCGATCCGAACCGCGACTCGGTCGGGCGCCCGCACGCTGGCATCAAAACGCGTCACCAGCAGTGTGCGTGCCGTCTCGGGGCCATTGCGCAGCACGACCGCGTCTGCCTGCACCCCCTCGGGCGGTTCAAGCTCCAGTGTCAATCCGTAGGCCCCATCGGCCCCATGGCCCGGCAGCGCAATCCAGGTTTCAGGCGTAGCTGCGTCGATGGTTGCGACCGATTCGCCGCCATCGTGATCCAGCCGCGCCCGGACCGCACCACACAGATCGAACAATCCCCCCCCAGCCTGCAACCGGACCATCGCCAACTGAGCCCGCGACTTGTCGATACGGATGAGCCGAGGATCGGCGGCCGGTTCGAACGAACGCGCCGTTGGCCACGATACTGGAAAACCACCGCCCGATGGCGCCAGCGAGAGGCGAAGGCGCGATTCCACCTCCAGCGGGCGTCCGATGGCGGGGAAGCGAACGGGCACAACCGCCAGGGGGGCATCGTCGGGGCCGAAGGACACGCGCGTATCCTCGGGTACACCGGCGGGCCCCGGCGCGCGCACATCAACAGTGACCGCCATGGCCTGCCCATCCGAGAGCGGGATTTCGTTGAGCACCGTGATCTCGGCATCGGCAAACGGGGCGATCTCCCGCAGGGCTGGAAAATGCCGCGCGCGTCCCGCCTCCGACAGATCGGTCGCGAAGTCGGTCAACGACCAGGTGGCGCGCCTTGGCACCCGAACGACGCGCGGCTGGCTCAGGTCGACCCCCAGGGGGCCAACATCTTCGGCGGCGATCAGCGTGTCTCGGCCCCTGGTCAAAAGCGGTCGCACCCGCGGCCAGAGTTCGGCCAACAGGTCCGAACGCGCGGTGCCGTCGCCGCGTCCCATGAAGCGGACCAAGTGATCAGGTACCATCAGAAAGGCCCGCGCCTGCGCATCGGCGTCATCCGCCTCTGCATCGGCCATGGCGGTATCGAGGAACTCGATCAGTTCGGCGCCAGCCAACTCCGCACGCCAAGGTCGTCCGGGTGCCAGCCCCGCAACGTCGAACGCCACGGTCAACTCGACAACCTCGGTCTGCTCCAATGTCAGCCGGCGCACGATCTCGCCTGCGGCGCGGTCGAAGGCCAAGCCGATACGCAGGGCATCCTCGCCATCCGGATAGGCGTCGGCCCAGCCGCCCAAGGCCAGACCGGCCACCCGACTGATCAGCCGAACCCGCGCGTCCAGCGGGGCGGCGACCCGCCGAAACGGCGCCGATTGGGACAGCAGCAGCCGCAACCGGGCTGAAAGCAGCGCCCCACCGCCGCCCACCCCATCGCCGTGCAGTGCCAGGGTCACATCCGGCACGCCTCCGGCCATGGCGGGGCCGATGCGATCGGGGACGGCAACAACACCACCCGGTCGCTCGGCATCGGCCCAGGTATCGGGGCCATGGGGCAGCTTGCGAGCCAGGTCCAGCATCACAAGGCCCCGAAAGCGGCTGTCACCATGGCCGGTTCCACATCCAGGCGGCCGGACCCGGCCCGCCAGGAGGATTCGGCCCCGGGGCCCGTGACATGCAGATCCCGCACGGAGTAGGTGTAGTGCTGAGCATTGGCCGCATCCGTCAGGAACAGCAAAAACGGCATCGGCAGGGTCACGTGCACCGACGGCGCGCTGGGAGCCAGCTTGACCGGCTCATCCCGCGTGCGAAAGCGCACTTCGAGACCGGTCAATGCCTGTAGACCCGCTGGCGGCGACCCGAAGAAGGCCGGATCCACCGCGACAACGATCTCGAACGTATCCGTGTCGTAGCCCTGCACGATGGTCGTCTGCGCCAGGATGGCGGGCACATCGGGCAGGACGGTCAGGTCGGTCACATGCGGCGCGGCCGGGGCCGGCCCAAGCGGCCCTCCGACCACGGAATAGGCAACCCGTTCGATCGCCCCCGGAGCCAGCGGCACCGGCTGCTGTGGCCCGGTCGGCCGAGCGGTGCCGCCCGCGGGCAAGACCACGACCGGCAGATCGCCGACCTCGACCGGGCTTTCGATCTTGTTGCGCAACGCCAGGGTCAGTGCAGCGGCGCCCTGCGGCTCGAACCAAGTTTGCACGGGCGTCCCTAAAGTATCGCGCAGCCCGATCTCCAGCGGCACATGCATTGTGCGTCCGTCGGGGAACGTGCCATGCACGTCACCGCTCAGGCCCACGCCGCCGACGGTCTGGAACCCGGTCGTCAACCGCCGAAACTCTGCCTCGTTGAAGACGATGGTGTCGGTCAGGCCGTCCGCGAAGTCGATCTCGACCCCGTCGCGCGAGATCTCCACCGCCGGATTCTCGGCATCGGCCGGGAGCCGCACGGTCAAGCGACTGACCGTCGGCATGACCGGCGCAAGCGCCGCGTCGGCACCAAACTGAGCGCGCATGGCATCCAGCAGGATCGGCGATATTGTCGGTTCTGCCACATAGGTCATGGTGACGGAGACCGAAGTCTCCACCTCGGCATCTTCCTGCGGCGCGGTCTCGGAGAGGTGGAACAACAGGCGCGGCGCGTGCGGTGCGGTCTCGGCGCGGACCAAGCGAAATGCCTCGGGTTCGTACTGTATCTGCCGCGGTTGCAGGGCGTCCTGATAGACGGTGGCCCGCTGGCCGTTGGCCTGCACTTCGTGCCTCAACAAGACGATGCCGCCGGGCATCTCTTCGGGCGCGTCCAGCCGGTCGGCATAGAGATCGGGTGACACCCATGCCGGCGCGATCACCTGCGGGCAGGGCGCGCGCCGCCGCGTCAGGACCGGCTTGCCGTTCCCTTCCACCAAAACGAACCGAGAGATATCCCGCGCGATCACAGCTTGCGCTGCCTGCGCTTGCAACTCCAGCGTGACGGGGGGCCGCGCGTTCACGACGGCCATCTGATTGTGGATGACCGCCAGCCGATCGGCGATGGCGGTGTGATCCATCGCTCGAACCTCGCCGCCCCGGAATACCTCGTGGAGCACGCCGCGATCCAACGCGGCGCCACCATTCAAAAAGAGCGATGCGCGCGGGTCTGCCTCGGCCGACCCCGCGCCCCGCCGCCGCTCTGGCAGGGTCGGAACCACCACGGCCTGCGGTACCTCGATGCGCATCTCCGCTCCACCGCGGGTCAACTGGCCGGACAGAATGGCCTGCGACACCTGATCATGCAGGGCCTTGGACGCAGCCTTGTCGATCTGAAAGACCTTGGCATCGAATTTCTGGACGAGCTGAGCCTTGGTCTTCGGACCCACGAAGACCTGCCGGACACTGCGCCGCCCGACCTCGGCCTCTGCGTCAAGCGCAAGACGGGTCCGATGTTCAGGCCGTGTCAGAAGGCCATAAAGACGCACATAACTCGTCAGGTCCGGCACCGAGGTAACCGAGCGCAGGGCGCCGCTTTGGGTCGGAACCGGCGGTGCCAGATCCATCCAGACGACGGGAAGGGGGGCGTCCTCCTCCCGCAGGAAGATATGCAGCCTCGGCGCAGCGTTTGCCGACGGATCATCGTTGCGGCTGACGATCTCGGTCACCAAAAGGCTGTGCCCCTGAAGCCGCATCGTCAGCGCGACCGTTTCGGCCGGGCTGGGGAACAGCGCGACGATCGCGCCTTCGCGCAAATGCACAACGGTCTTGCCCAGGACCTGTCGGCCGCCCGCCACCGATACGTGGGCCAGGATCACGGCCCGGCCATTGCCCTGATCGGCGATTTCGATCTGCGAGATACCGGTGGCATCAGTGTCGACGTTGTTCCAATTGCCGCGAAGTGCCACCATGCCGCTGGCCGGCGGCCTGTCGGGCCGCTCTACTGGCATTGTGTATCCCAACCTCAGGGATACATCGTGAACCATCGCCAAGACACCCGGCTTGGCCGCAGAGCGGGGTGCCAAGTCCAAGGTCAGCGATCCAGCCGGGATGGAGGGATCGTCGCTGGGCGGGTGCAGGTCCAGTCGGATGTTCCGTAGACCATCGGTTACCTGTAGATCGTAGATCGGCAGGTATTGCCCGGGCGATCCGCTGACTGAGCTGGGATAAACAGTTCCTGGGACGATCTCATCGCTGTCGACCAGTGGGATTCCGCGGGCCGGCTCCCGCCCGACAGGACGAATCTTGGCTTTGATGAAAGCCAGCCGCGCGTCCTCGCGAGACGCAACGAGTGACTTTGCCGAGATCTCTCTCAGATCTTCGTTGACGACGTGAAGTTTCTCGAAATGCATTACGAAATTGTCTGCCCAGCGCATCAAGACGGCTGGCAGGCCTCCCCGCATTCAAAACTTGGCTTACCTTACGTAAGGCTAACATCACGATTCAGTTATCGGGAAGAAAAATCTGCTCAATCTGTCCCGCGCGGCCATCGCGAGCTGGGCTTGGATCTCGCAAGAGATTGTTCTCAATGGGAAGTCGGATAGACCCTAAAGTTGCGTGCAGACGCCCAGTTGTAACGAGATTCTGCGGCTGCGAGGGGAATCACCCGACGAAACCGTCTTCGGCACAAGGTTGCTGACCATCGGTTCGAGATTGAACCGAACCAGCCTTGACCACCTGACCGGCCTCAAGGTTCGGGGACGGGATCGAGCGTCACGGCCAAAGGCGCAAAGAACCAATCGGTGATTGCGTCATACAGCGTCAGGACTGGTTCGACCCGCGGGTCCTCTTCCGAAACCCGGCGAATAAAGGCCCGCAGCAATCCAGTCCGATCCGCCGTTTCGACCACGGTCCGGATCACATCGGACCGCAATCGCCGCCGCACATAGCCCTCGTCATCCACGGTGTCCGGTTGCTCGTCGTCAGACGCGCTGAACCGCAATTCCCGCGGCCAGAACAGGGCTTCCGCCTCCAGTGGCTCCAATGCGGAGACGATCACCTCGGGCGGCGTCCCCTCCAGAAGGGTCACCAGAGGATCGTAGAGATCGGGGCTCAGACCCCGAAACACGCGAGCGATGTAGACCGGAGATGGTCCTGGAACCAGGTCACCGGCCTGAAGCTCGAACATCAGGTCGCTCGCTTGCAAATAGAGCCGTCCGAAATCGGCCAACGTCGTACCGATTGCCGCCGCGCGCGGTACACCGCCGAAGCCGCGGGGGTCCTTCCGATGCAGCCGCACGCCGCGGTTAGACCAAAGTTGCCCTAGAAGTTGTTTCAGTTCGGGAATCTTGGGAATCAAACGCTCCGCCATGTCCGTGAACCGTCCGCTGGTCGCAAGCGCCAGCGCGTTGGCGGGCCCCGCCAAGCCGAGCTTCGGGCGCTTGGACTCGCCTGTCTGCCACGGGCGTCGATGAACCTCCGCCGACCGGTGCCGGAAGCCTTCCAACGATGTGACTGGCGATCGAAACTCATCCGGCGCCAAGCTGGCCAGGTCGACCGGTTCGCCCCGTGCCGCGCATTGGATGGCATCCACGTAAGCGATAAGTGGCGATCCCGGAAGTACGGAGCCTTGCAAGCCTTCCACATCGACTTCTTTCCCGACAACGCGATGGGACAGCAGAAGCCGCCACATCGCTGTCTGGAAGAATCCGGACACCACGCTTCGTTGGAGAGCATCGAAGGCGCGATCATTCGCTCGCAGAGCGTCAAAATAGGCACTGGAATGGCCGATCACGGCCCGGAAATCGGCCTGCGCGAAGAACCAGGCGATTTCGCCCTCGAGTTCTGCGGCAGATGTCGACAGGCCGCGTTGCGCTTCGCCGGTCAGCGGCCGCCGCTGCGCTGATGATGGGGCCACCGTCTTTGGCCGCGCTCCGGCCTGCCCACTTTTGCTTTGCCGAACGTTCCGCATGACGGACGCCTTCTCGCGGAGGTCTTCGGTCAGCGTCTCTCGGCCGCCCTCCTCCACATCACGGTCAAGCAACGCATCCACGCGCGCCCGCCACGCGATAGGCAACGCGTCCATATCCGCGCCCAATTCCCGCTGTAGCAGGTTGGCCGTGTCGAACTCGAACGACGGAGGCGTCTCGGGTGACAGAAGTGCTTCGTAGTACAGAGAATTGGCCTGCCGTTCATCGCGTGGCAGCCTCGACCAGCGCCCCCGTTCGGGTGCCATCTCGCGCGGCGGTCCGTGGCGATAATAGTCTCGCGCCGCCTCGGTCACCCGCAGCGCCTTGGCGCGCAAAGCCCGCTTTCGTCGCCGCTTCTCGGGGCTGTCGTCCTGACGCGGCTCGGCGAAGAGCCCCGGCAGCATCAGGTGGCGCAAATCCGGGCGATGGCGCAGATCACCGCTCCCGTCCCCTTCGACGAGCCAGTATTCCTCGGCCAGTTTGCGATACAGCGCCTCGGCCTCGGCCTCGGTGGGAACGTCATCGCGGCCCAAACAAGGCCCGGCCGCCACCAAGCGGATCAGGTCTGCGCTAATCGTCCGCAGGACCAACCCGGGATGGGCCAACTGCCGGACTTCGTCCTCGGCGATCCGGTCCAAGATACGTTCGTACAAGAAGACTTGAGCGAACTCCGCTTTGAAATTTCGCCCTCCACCCTTGCGCAAATCCGCCACCAGCGCGTCCAACTCTTCAGGCCGGGAATGGATGAACTTCACCGCCATAAGCAGAGCGAGCGGATGCCCCCGCAACGCCCGAGCGATGTCCAGTCGCTGTGTCGCATTCGCCAGCAACGGCACATGATCCTTGGCCTTGGCCAGACGCGCATCTGTCGCTGCGATCAACTCGGCGCCATCCCCCGGCCTAAGACCCTTCAGTTCGATCCGGCGGGTGACCGGGCCAAACCAGGTCGTCATGTTCTCGGCTGCTAGCGGCTCGGCTCGGCCCGAGAAGACAGAGCGCAAGTTCGGCAGAACCTGTCTATCCCGCAAAAGTGCCTCGAACCGAAGCACGTTCTTCACATTTGTCCCGCCCCGCCGGTCCAACGCCTCGAAGCTATCGAAGATGATCGCGATGGGTGTACCGCGCAGATGGGATGCCCAGGCACAGTCGAAGCGGTCTGGCAGGATCGACGCCAAGAGACTCCGTTCGCTCTGGTAGGTCGTGGCGACTTCGGCCAGCAATTCATGCCGCAAGCCCAAAAGCCCGGCGGCGATCTCGTCCGCGATCTCGGGGGCAAATCCCTTGTCAGGCAGGCCAGCAACGGCCTGACGCAGGAACTCCCGCATCAACTCGAAAGGCGAGCCCGAATTCAGCTGGCGCCGGTCGAAATCCAGGACAATCGTCAACGGCCCGTCCCGCCGACGCTGCCAATAGCGCAGCAGCCGGGCAAGCAAGGCCGATTTCCCGACCCCACCAATCCCTGACACGAACAGGGGCCGCGTTGCCGCCAGCCGCGCCGCCTCGGCCTCTGGACCTTCCGAGATGACGTCCGCGGTTTGCGAACCACCCCTTAGGAACGCGGACAATCGCTCTCGCTCGGCGTCATAGCCGAAATGTTTGGACGGCAAGACGACCAACAGATCGCGACGCCGCTGCGCCTCGACGATCAATCGCTTGGCCTCCGCCTCAATGGCTGCCAGCGGAACGTCATCCAACCACGGGATGCATCGGGCGAATTGCACGGCATCCAGAACCGCCCCAAACGCGACCAACGCCGCCGCGATTCCATCGGGCGTATCGGGATAAGTCGAGATGTCCGGCACGCGCTGCTCACCGCGCATAAATGCCCGCAAGTGCAGCGCCATCAGATCATCATCCCATCGACAGGGGGCTGCGCCCAGGCTGCGCAAGATTTGATCGGCCGATATCATTCGCTCCAATTCGCTGCGGCGCGCATCGGGTGTCAGGCACCAGCCATAGGCAGGCCTGATGATTTCGGTCACGTGTCGGCTGAGGCCCTGCATCAACGCCCGCCGCTCGGTCATCTGGGCCCGGTCCAACCCGGCGGCATCGGCCAAATCATCCGGGTTGAACGCCCCCGTCACACTGGCCAGACGCAGCGCATGCCGCAAAAGCGGAGACGTCATTGTTCGTCCTCCACGTCGGCTTTGGCCTTTCCGAACATCGTATCGGCAATCCCCGAGATATGCTCGACCGTGAAGGTGGCGAGCCGCGCCAGCGGCGCGTCGGTGCCCGCGAACGAAGCGGCGATGCTTGAGATCAACTCATAGGCGCCGTCCGAAATGTCCACCTCCCGCGCCCCGCGGGCCTTCAACCAATCGGTGAAGCGGGCCTCCAACTTGTCCACGTCCTCGCGCCCCAGGGTGCTGCGAATGAAGTCCCCCTCCTGCAATCCGCTGATCGGGATCAGTTTGTCCAACCCGATTAAGACGATCCGCAGCGATGGCATTCGTCCGACCTGATCATAGAGCGTTGCCAGGAATTCACGCCCGGATGCATCCGACAGGTCGTGCTGATCCAAATCGTCCAGCACGATCCAGACGTTCTGATTAGGCAGGCGTTCGCGCATGGCGTTGGCGAAGTAGTCCACCAAACGTTTGACATAGGCAGGCGAGGTTGTGTCGGGGTCGTTCGGCACTTGATCGACCAAGTCTTCAGCAAAGGTTCCCAAAGCGTCCTGGGCGACCTTGCGGGCATCTTGGCTGATCTCTCCGGCGCGGAAAAGGATGTGATGATGCTCCGGCCCCGCGAAAACGGCCCGCAAGATATCAGCCGAGAACGACTTGCCCGGACGATCCAAAACCGGGTCGGTTGGCATAAGGTCGACCCGCAGGATCCGTTGGTCGCCCCGCCAGAGCTGCTGGACCTTGTCCAAGAAATCATTGCGCCCAAAAACCGGATGCCGCCCATCAAGGCAGCCACGATAGGGCCGTATGACATCCGACCGGAGCAAGGCCGGAAGGCCGATCGTGGCGTCAATCTGGCGCGCCACATGGGGTAAAGCAATGGCGACATTGATGTTCTGATGACTCTCCAGCGGGTTCCCCGCCGCGGGGGCGCGCGATGCCGCAATGCCCAAATAGTGCAGGCCGATGGGCACCCCATCCTGGTTTAGGATCAATCCGCCCGAAGACCCCCCGGCCGTCGATGCGGTATGGAACAGGCGCGAGACGTCGTCCTCCATCTCGATGGCGATCCGGCCCCGCGTGATCGTCTGATCTTGCTCAGACGGATGATGCAGCGCCCAGGCGCCGATCTGAAACTCCAGCGGATCGACGCGCAGATCGTACCAGCCGCGCTGCAAACCCGGCGCCCCGTCGAGGCGGATCACCGCATAGTCCAGCGCGCTGTTCACCTTCTCCAGCCAGGCCCGGCGGCTCGAACCGACGTCCCACCAATAATCCACGCCCGCGCCATCGTGCCCGTCGCCGCCCAAGCTGCCCGCCGCGACGCGCCAATTCTCGGCCACGTTGAACCGCGAGGATGCTGCCTTCTTCAAACCCGTCGTGTCGGAATAGTCGAACCGAACGCGCAAGACGAGTTCCCGCAAATCCGCATCGAGCAAATGCGGCTCGATCCCGTCCACCACATGCAGGTTCGTCAAGACGGTCGACGGCCCGACAAGGAACCCCGTCCCCGTCTTCGCGGGTCGACCTGGCGCATTGCGCACCTCGATCCGGCAGAGCCGCCGCCGGGCCAACAGAATGGCTGGCATCAGATGGCCGAGATCAGTCCAGAAATCGTCGGGATGGGTCGCCACCTCTCGGCTGGACGACGCTTGGCGCACGGCGGTGGGCCCATCCTCGCCCAAGGCCTCGAACAACGCCCTAGACAGCCGCTTGCGATATGCGGCTGGCGCCTCGACCCCACCCTCCGGGTCCAGCAGACCGGCACCCAGGGCCGCTGTCAGGCAGGTATAAGCTCGCATGCTATCGCCCAGCATCGCAACGGCGATCCGCATGGCATCGCCACTGTCTTCGGGCTGTGGCGCGGGTGATAGGTCGGCGCAGCGGTGGTATCCGTCCCAGACGGCATAGGCGAAGGTCTCGGGTGCGCCGTCTAGCGCCGCATCGCGCAGCCAATCGTCATAAAACCGCTGGAACCGCCGCCTCGCCGGGGCGATGCCTGCCGTCGGCTGTCGCAACCGCTGGAAGACACTGGCGACCGGGTCGACCATCATAGGATTGCGGGCAGCACGTTCGCATCGAAGGCATCATCCGGCGCCGCCTTCACCCGCGTCAGATCATGCGCGTAATTTTGTGTTCGACTTTCGCCGCCAACATGCAGACCGACCAGCCGCACGCCGCCATGCAGGGCGACGATCACCGACCCGGAATTGCCCCGCATCGTCGTCGCATCATGGGTAAATGTCCAACCCTGTAGGTCGGTTGCGACTTGGCCTGGGCGGGTCATCACGAAGCCCGGGCTGATATACTTCACTCCGTAGACATCGCCGTAGATCTCGCCGATCCGCGCCCAGAACGCATCGTCGTCATCCGTCTCTCCGGGCCGCACCGGCTCGGCCGGATAACCGGCGACCAACAGCTTCGACAGATCGGGGTCATCCAACCCCTCCATCTGATCGACGGGCACAGCGGGCGGCGGCGACCCATTGCCGTTATCGGAAGCCATCTCAAAAATGGCCAGATCCAGCTTCGACAGGTTGATGAAACGTCCGACCCGCCGGGCGCCCGCCGTGACCACATCCCCCAGCGCAAACCGCGTCGCGTCATCCTTCGCATCAGGATCGAAGACAATCGAGGCGGGGCGCCGCGCCCGAAACCTTTGGGTGCCGGGCGCACTGGGCAGTTGATCCACGAAGGAATCGAGCACATGCCGATTGGTGATCACCCGGTTGTCGGCGATCCGATACCCCGTCCCCGCATGGACCCACTTGCCCGGCACCACCTCGACATCGATGCGTCCCACGGCGCGCACATGGCGGCGCCAACGGTTCCGGATCGGGCGCAGGGTCGAGGCCCAATCGCCGATCAGCGGATCGTCCAACTCGTCCCCCGTCACCCGCAGGGCGGGTCGGCCCGTCAGCCGAACCAACGCCTCCAAAACCACGCGTGTCTGTTGGTCGCCCAACCGGTCGGCCGCATCATCCTGCATCAATTGATCGACCACTGGCGCGATCCGCGCCAGGGCCTCGGCCTGGACGCCGGGATCGACGAGCGCCGGGCGCGCGTTCGCCCGCCGCGACAGCGCAGCCTGCGCCTGATCCAGGATCGCCTGGCTGCCCTCGGATTTCAGCCGGGCCAGCGCTCCGCCTTCATCCAGCGTCTCGGCGCTTTCCAGGCCGGTCGATTGCCCGGTGGCCAATCGACGGAACGCATTCTCCATTGATGCCGGAATTGCCGATGGCTCGGAGATGATGACAGGCGCCGGGAAGGCCTCGGGCGCCGTTCTAGTCAGGATGGCCGCCAAGGCCGGGCTCGGCCGGGCCGGTAGGGCGCTTTCCAGAAGTCCGGGGGCGGCCACGTCGCGCAGCGCCCAATCGGTGGCGATGAAAGATGCCTCGGCCTGCATTGCGGGCGGAAAGTCCGTGACGGCCATGCCGCTCAACAGCGGCGCGCCCTCGGTCGGGATCGGGCCGGGAATGTCCGCAAGGCCCATGCCAAGCAGCCGATCCGCATCGACGATGCCCGTGCCCATCTGGCCGCCATCCCATCCGGCCGGCGTCTCGGTGGTCGCGCGCAAGGCCGCGCGGAACAGTTCCTGCACAGCGATCCCGCGCCGGCGCGCCTCGACCGCGACATCGGCCCGGCTGAACTTTTCCAACCACAACGCCGCGACCCCGGCGGTCAGCGCCGCTGCATAGGATGTACCCTGCCCTCGCGGCTCGATGGCCCGCTTGGCGGCGACATCACCGCCATCGCCAGGCAAGCGGCTGGCGACATGCACGTTCTCGCCCGGCGCCGACACATCCACCTGCGACCCGCGACAGGATCCCCGCCAGCGGTTCTTGTGGATGTCAACCGCCGCCACCGCGATGACGTTCTGATCCCAAGCCGGATAGGTCACCACGCGGACGCAGTTACCGGCTGCGGCGATCACGATCAGATCGGCCCGGACGGCCCGGGCAATGGCCTGCCGCAGCGCCCGTCCGGCGATCGGTCCGCCCAGGCTCATGGAGATCACGTGGCAATCGGTCTGTCGGGCATGGTCCACCGCGCGCGCCACGGCGCGACCAGCCCCGATCACGACCGAATTGACCGCGCGGATCGGCACCAACTCTGCCCCCGGCGCACTGCCGACGATGTCAAAATCGGCGCGGCTGATGACCTGGGACGAGGTTCGCGTGCCGTGCCCTGCCGCCGCCATCGACGCACGTAGGGGATCGGTCGGATCAGCAACACCATCCAGGTAATTGTGCCCCAGATGTATCAGGAGACCGTCGGCAATTTCCCGATGGTCGGCCACCCCGGAATCCGGTTGCCCGATCCGAACGCCGCGACCGCTAACGGCATGTGCAGCCCATGCGCGATCCACCTTCAGCATCTTGATCGCCCAACGTGGATCGCCTGGCGACGCGGCCTTCGACTTGCACGCCGCCGACACGATCCCGTCCAGCGATTCCGCATCCGCTCCCGCAGCCTCCCCGTCTGCAAAGGCCTGTGGGATCTCGGGCGTGACCGCCGTCAGACCCAAGGCCTCTCGCAGAGACTCCGATTCCTCGAACAGATATTCCGGCGATTGCTCGATCAGTATGCCGGGAAAGTTCAACACGAGGATATCCGGGATTTCCTCCGAATAGGCGAACAGATCGAAGCCGCCCTCCCCAAGTAGATCGGCGATCCGCACCCGCTCCGCGGCGACATCCGGAACCGTCGGATAATGCAGAAGAAAGCCCAAGACATCGTCTGGAAAAGCCTGCGCGCCGGTCGGTTGCCCCAGCGTTGCTGCGGCCCTCAGAAGCTCCAACATCTCGTCACCCGCGTCGAAAACCCGCCTGAAAAATACTGGCGAAGCCTAACCGGGACGGTCGCGTTCACCAAAAGGATTCCCAGATTTGCGGCGACGGCAAAGCCGCCCGATTTGGCCAATTATCGGAATCGGCGTAGGCTGACCTTGCACTTTGCGGCCGCTACCCCTTCGATTTTAAGCTAGGAGATTGACAATGACCGTCCGTATTCGCCGTGACGTTTACGCCCTCCCCAGCGGAGATCAGACCCTCGACTTCTACCGCAGAGCCATCGACATCCTGCGCCAGCGCCCGCTCAGCGACCCGACCAGTTGGTGGTGGATCGGTGCCGTCCACGGGCAGCCGGGCTTCACGCCGCCACCCGGATCAGCCGGCTTCTGGGATCGCTGCCAGCACCAGACGTGGTACTTCCTGCCCTGGCACCGCGGCTACCTGGCCGCGATGGAAGCCACCGTCGCCAAGGTCATCCGCGACGACCTCGGCGGCCCGGACGATTGGGCCCTGCCCTACTGGAACTACTCCGAGAGCCAGGCAGTAAATCCCGACGCCCGCAATCTGCCGCCCGCTTTCCGCAACCCGAACATGGCTGACGGCACACCCAATGCCCTGTTCGCACCCCGGTCAGCGGATGCCGCAGGCGATGTCGGCCTGCGGGAGGCCGATGTGCAACTGGGCGCCCTGACCGAACCCGAATTCACGCCCGCCTCGGGCTTCAATCCGGGCTTCGGCGGGCCACGCACCGGTTTCTCCCACTTCGGGTCGGCCAGCGGTGCGTTGGAACAGGTGCCCCATAACGTCGTCCACGTCCGGATCGACGGCTGGATGATCGACCCGAACACCGCCGCCTTCGATCCGATCTTCTGGCTGCACCATTGCAATATCGACCGCCTTTGGGAGGAGTGGCGCACGGCCGATCCGTCCCATACCAACCCAGCCGACCCGGCTTGGCGAACCGATCTGAGCTTTCGGCTGCACGATGCCGACGGTCAGCCCTTCAGCTTCACCTGCGCCGACATGGAAGACACCACACAGGTGATGGGTGGCTACCGATATGATACGCTGCCTGCACCAGCTGCCACGATGGCAGGCGACATCACCCCCGGAGAACCGGAAATGGCCGATCTCGGACTTATTCCCGAACTAGCAGGCGCTTCGGACGGGCCCGTTGAGTTGTCGGGTGCCCGAACCCGCACGCCCGTCGCCATGCAGACCGAGGGCCTTGGCCGCTCGTTCACCGAATCCGCCCTGCCAAGCCCGATCAAGGTCTATCTCCGGCTTGAAGAGGTCACGGGCACGGGCGTCCCGGCGGATTTCGACATCATGGTCGACCTGGAAGGCGACGACCAACCCCCTATGGCCGTCGGCATTCTGACCACGTTCGGGGTCGCCAATGCCAGCGATCCATCGGCCGACCATGGCGGGGCTGGATTGACCCAGGTCTATGACATCACCGAGGCAGCCGAACGCTTGAACCTGACGACGGAAACAGCGCCACAGGTGCAAGTGACCTTCGATCGGGTCGAACAGCGGGCGGTGACCGAGGCCGCCTTCCCCGAGATCGAGGGCCTGACGATGCCAACCCGGTCGGAACCGACCATCCGGGTGGGCCGGATCGCGATCTACTTCGAATGAGCGTTCAAGCCGCCGCCGGGACAACCGTCCCGGCGATCCGCCCTGAAGCGATGTCCAATCCGGGGCTCGTCTGGCCGTTGTCCTTGGGGGCCCTGGGCTGGCTCGTCTTAGCTTTGGGGGCGCAACGGGCCGAGCCTCTGGCTTTGTGTTTGGGCCTCGATCTGCCCTCAATGGGCCGGTTCCGGACCAATTTCGACGCAATGCTCTTTTACGCCGATCCCCTGGCGATCTCCGTCGAGTGGATGGCTATGGTCGCGGGCATGATGCTGCCACTCGCGGCCGTGGGGTTCGGCCGGTTGGTGATGCGCGCGCACCGACTCCAACGCGCATGCCTGCTTGTCGCGGCACTCTTGGGATATGTGGCGATCTGGGCCCTACTCGGGCCCGTCGTCATCTTGGCTATTTTCGCCGTCCGGGCTTGGGCCGCAACGGCCCCAGAGACAATCTGGCCCAACCTGGCCCCCTTCGCGCTGGCGATCCTCTGGACACTCTCGCCGCTGCGGCGTCGCCTCCTGATCGCAGCCCATCGGGTTCCCTTGCTTTTCGGGCCGCCACACACCCAAAGTTGGGATGCCGTTGGGTATGGCCTGACACTTGGCAGGCGTTGCGCCCTCGTCTGCCTGCCCATTATGGCGGCGCCGATGATCTCGGGCCTCGGTGTGATCGCTATGCTTCTAACCACCCACGTCCTGCTTGCGGAACGCCTGACCCATGAACCGAGGGCGAAACCCATCCGGCTGGCTCTGATCTTGCTTGCCGGACTTACCGTGATCCCCTGACCTAACCCAACAACGGCAAGGCGCCATCCCCAAGGGACGGCGCTGGCTGTCCGTCAGGCCTGGCCCAAGGCCCGGGCCACGCCACGCAACTCGGCCAGTCCCCGCAAGCGGCCGACCAGAGGATAGCCCGGGATCAGGTCCCGCGTCTGATCCGACAGCATGTGGTGCCCGTGATCGGGGCGAAAGGCGATCTGGGCATCCGCCCGCCCGGCGCCTCGGCGTCGGGCTTCCTCGTCCAATAGGACACGCATCAGCGCGACCATATCCGTATCGCCATCCAGATGCGCCGCTTCCTCGAACGAGCCATCCGGTTCCGTTCGCACATTGCGCAAATGGGCGAAGTGGATGCGCGGCGCGACCCGCGCAGCGATGCCTGGCACATCGTTTGTCGAACTGGCCCCTAAAGACCCCGCGCAGAACGCGACTCCATTGGCCAGGTTGTCCTGAGCGTCCAAGACCCAATCCAGATCCGCGCCGCTAGACACGATCCGCGGCAGGCCAAGGATATCGCGCGGCGGATCGTCTGGATGCACGCAGAGCAGGACGCCAAGGTCTTCTGCCGTCGGCACCACCTCGGCAAGGAATCGCGCGTAATTCGCCCGCAGCGCCTCGCGGTCGATCCCCTCATATCCGCGCAATGCCTTCTGCAATCCCCGCAAATCGTACCGATCCGCCGCCCCCGGCATCCCGGCAAGGATCGCGGCCAAAAGCGCGTCTCGCTGCACCGCCGTCGACCGCTCGAACCAGGTCAGCGCCTGGTCCCGCATCTCGGGTCCGTAATCGTCTTCCGCCCCTGGCCGCTTCAGCATATGGATCTCGAACGCCGCCATCCTGGTTGCGTCGAAGCGCAAACAGGTCGCGCCGCCCGCAACGGGTGCCGCCAAGTCCGTTCGCGTCCAGTCGAGCAGCGGCATGAAGTTATAGCAGATGGTGGTCACACCTTCAGCCGCCAGGTTCGCCATGGATTGCCGATAATTGGCGAACAGCTCGCGTAGGTCCCCATCACCGCGCTTGATCCGCTCATGCACGGGCAGGCTTTCGACAATGACCCAATCGAAACCGGCCTCGGTCACTCGGCGCTTTCGGTCGGCCACAGCCGCGCGGGGCCATACAGCGCCATAGGGTATCTCGTGCAAGGCGGTCACGATGCCGCGCGCGCCGGTCTGGGCGATCTCGGCAAGCGAGATCGCGTCTAGGTCTCCGTACCATCGCCAGCTTTCGATCATGAACCGATCTCCGCCACCGCCGCCCGCACCCCCACAGACCAGAGGCGCGCCGCCGCACAGCATAGCGGCGCTTGAAGCCGTGATGCTAAATCGCTCGGAAACACCTCGCCCACGCCCAAAAGCGCCGTAACGATCTCATCGGGTGTCTCGCAATCCGCTGTGACCGCGCGCAGCCGATCCGCGAGCGGATCGCGCACGTCGATCGGCCGACCCGCCTCGTCCCATCCGGTCACGTACCGCATCCAGGCCGCCACCGCGAGGCAGAGGCCCGGTGCCTCGCGACCCGCGTCGACTGCCGCTGCCAGCGTCCCCAGCAGACGCTGGGGTAGCTTCTGGCTTCCATCCATGGCGATCTGCCAGGTTCGATGCCGGATCGCCGGGTTCGCATAGCGCTCGGCCAGGGCCGCCGTATATGCCTCCGGCTGCACACCGGGCGGGGCAGCGACGGCAGGCCGAATCTCGACCCAGAGATGTCGCAGGTAGGCGGCGAAAACCGGATCGGCCATCACATCCGCGATGGTCTCATGCCCCGCTAGATAACCCGTATACGCCAGCGCCGAATGCGTTCCGTTCAGCAGCCGGAGCTTCATATGCTCATGCGCGGTCACGTCGGCCACCAACGCGACCCCAGCGGCGGCAAAATCCGGTCGAGCGCCACCGACGAACCGATCTTCGATGACCCAATGGGCAAAGGGCTCATGCATGACCGGCGCGGCATCCGCCGCACCCGTCAGCGCGGCGACCTGGGCCAGATCGGCCTCTGTCGTCGCAGGCGTGATCCGGTCCACCATGGTCGAGGGAAAGCGCCCTTCGGCGGCGATCCAGTCGGCCAGCGCCAGATCAATCCGGCGCGCCAGATCCAATACGACGCCTCTCACTACCTTACCGTTTTGAGGAAGATTGTCACACGTCAGCACGGTAAACGGCCGGTGGCCCGCCGCCTGTCGGCGCTGCAACGCGCGGACCAAAAAGCCAGGGGCCGAGACCGGAAGCCGCTCGGTCAAATCATGCTGGATATCAGGATGATGGATCGCCAGCGCGCCCGTGGCTGGGTGATGGCAATACCCCTTCTCTGTGACGGTCAACGTGACGATCTTCACGTCTGGGTCGGCCATTGCCTGTAGCACCGCCTCTGGATCTTCCGGCCCGACGAGCACGTCGTTCAGTACCTCGATCCAGCGCGCCCGCGGGCCATCGGCGCCCAACGTTACCGAGTTATAACCCCAGCCCTGCCCAGCCAATGCGTTCCGCGTCGCGGGGCTGCGAAGTGATACGCCGATGATCCCCCAATCGCCGCCCGACACCGCCATGGCGTCGGCCACATAGACGCAGCCGAAGCCACGGAAGAACGCCCCAAGGCCCAGATGAACGATCCCGGTACCCGGACGCCGCGCGACAGGATCAATCATCAGACCAGTCACGCGGCCATATCCCGGCATCCATTCCAGCGCCTCATAGCCGATAAGCCTCCTTGGCAAGTCGATAGGCCAGGTCATGGGCGACCTGCGGCGCCTCGTCCCGGTCCAAACGACCGGTGGCCACAAGCGTCGCCAGAAACGCGCAATCGACCCGACGCGCCACATCGTGCCGTGCCGGAATCGAACAGAAGGCGCGGGTATCGTCGTTGAAGCCCACCGTGTTGTAGAACCCCGCCGTTTCCGTCGTCATCTGGCGAAAGCGCCAGATGCCCTCGAAACTGTCGTGAAACCACCAGGGCGGCCCCAGCTTCAGGGCCGGATAAACGCCCGCAAGCGGCGCCAATTCCCGGGCATAGGCGCTCTCGTCCAGGGTAAATAGAATGATCGTCAGCCCTGCTTCACCGCCTACGGCATCCAGAAGCGGTCGCAGCGCGGTCACGTAGTCGGTGCGCGTGGGAATATCGTAACCCTTGTCGCGCCCGAACCGAGCCAGCATCCCTGCCGAGTGATTGCGGGCCGAGCCGGGATGGATCTGCATCACCAGACCGTCCTCCAGGCTCATCCGCGCCATTTCGGTCAGCATATGGCCCCGAAACGCGTCCGCTTCGTCTTGGCTACACGTCCCGCAGAGCGCCTTGTCGAAAAGCGTCGCCGCCACGTCTTGCGGCAGGTCTTCGGTCCGCGCCGTGGCATGTCCATGATCCGACGCCGTCGCCCCCATCGCCCTGAAGGCCCGCCGCCGATGGCGATGGGCCGCCAGATACCCCGACCACTGCGTCGCATCTTCGCCCGTCATTTGACCGAGACGTTCGACATTGGCGGCGAACCCCTCGAAGTCCGGGTCGACCACGGCATCGGGTCGATACGTCGTCACCACCCGGCCGCCCCAATCACTGTCCCGGATCAGCCGATGCCATCTCAAGTCGTCGATGGCGCTTTCGGTCGTCGACAAGACCTCAATGCCGAATTGCTCGAACAGGGCCCTTGGCCGGTAGTCTTCTTGGCCCAAGCAGTCGGCGATCCGGTCGTAGATCCCATCGGCCGTCTCGACGCCAAGGCGCTCGGTGATGCCAAACACTTTCTCCAAAGAATAGTCGATCCAGAGGCGCGACGGAGTTCCGCGGAATAGGTGGTAATTCTCCGCAAACAGCCGCCAGATCTTACGCGGGTCCCGTTCTGTCGGGCCGCCGTCGACGCGGGGCACGCCCAGCGCCTCCAGCGAGATGCCCTGGCTATGCAACATCCGAAAGACGTAGTGATCCGGCGTCACGAAGAGCTGTGCAGGGTCGGGAAAGGCGGTGTTTTCCGCGAACCAACGCGGATCGGTGTGACCATGGGGGCTTATGATCGGTAGGTCTCGCACTTGATCGTAAAGGTCGCGGGCCAACGCGCGACTCTCGGGTTCGACCGGGAAGAGCCTGTTATCGTCAAGTCGCGGCATCGCTCCTCCCTCCCGACCTTGGGCCGCTTCTGTAAGTCACGCCCAATGCTGGAGTACCTGTCGCGCTTCCACCGAGTGGTCAATTGATATCCCAACATCGGTAAACCCATACTTCCCGATTAATCAAAGGCTCACGCCGCCGCCGATCTCGGCCAGGCGGTTGGCGGCGGCGGCCATGTCGGCCTCCGACGTGCCGACGACGATCATGTGGTGGCTGTCATGGGCGACGGTGGAGGCGAGC
>JBCDCW010000023.1:0-22029 GCA_039180995.1 Pseudomonadota bacterium | reverse complement strand
GTTCTCGAGTTCGACCCGGAATGTCGCGTTCGGCAGGAGTTCCTTCACGACGCCGGGGAATTCGAGAAGCTCTTCCTTGGCCATGTTGTCTCCTTGTGTGTCGTCGCGGGCACGCGACGAGATGCGGTTAGATGGTCCCGTTCGCCGGATTGTTCAAGGGTTAATGCGTGATGTGGGTTCGGGCCGAAAATTCACGTTTTGGGGGTGGTTTCGGAGGCCCGTTTCCCAATTTGTACAAAACCGCCTCGTGGGTCTTGGGTCACGCGAGTCACTGAAGAGAGCGCCTTTCATGACCAGTACGCCGCAAAGCAACCTGGGCATTGCTGGGGTTGGCGCGGTTGGAAACACGGGCTTCCGCCAGGATTCGGGCAATGACGGCTGGGTCTAAGTCGCCGCGGATCCAACCCGATGTGCCGAGCGCGCCTTCGGCCACGGCGTCGAAATGCGGGGCGATGGCGTCGCCAAGCAGCGCAGCCAGCTTCATCGTCTGGACGGCGGTTTGAACGGGTTAGCGGGACTCCCCGGCGGATCACCCATGATCGCCTTTAGGTAGGATGGGCCGGATAGGTACTTTCGATTAGCCAGCAAAGTTCATGTGAGCCAGGATCGAAATGGGTTTCTGAGACTTCACGTGCGAAATCTGTCATCCGCGCGCGCAGTACTTCGAGGCTGATATCGGCACCCTGATGTCGGATCGACAAATCGAGTGCCTCAGCGACCGCTTCGATTATATCGCAGGCCGGATCGATGCAGGTGATCGGTAATGATGCGAGCAGGTATTCGACCCGGAGGTCGGTCCAGGGCCGCGCTGTACCGGCCATGATCTCCTCTGCCTCGTCGTCCTTGTTGATGGCCCCTTCGATGCATGCCTCGACATGAAGGAGCTGCTCCGCCTGCCACGCCTTGACCGGATCGTCTCTGGGGAAACCGTAGAAGTAGTCAAAGGGTTCGAAGCGGAGATTTTGGAGCGCATCATGCAATGCGGTACGCGAACGAGCGCCATCCGCGTGGAGCGTGACCACCACCAGCTCGTGAAAGCTCTCGTAGTAGGCAGTCATATCGGTCACGCGGGGAAGCGCGCCTTCAGGCGCGCCACGATCTGATCGCGGGCCTCGCGGTAGCGGGCGAGTTTGGCGTCACGGGTTTCGCCCAGGCCGGTCGGGTCCATGATGGGCCAGTATTCGACTTCGATATGGGCATGGCGGGCGAGGTCCAACGCGCGGCGCTGGGAGGCCGGTGTCAGGGCAACGATCAGGTCGAAGCCTTCCAGATCGTCGCCCCATTCCTGCATCTCGTCGAAGCTGCGCGAGCGGTGGCGGGAGAGTTCGACGCCCAGTTCCTCGCAGACGGCGATGGCGAATCCGTCGATTTCCATATCGCCCTTCACGCCCGCCGATTGGACGTAGATGTGGTGGCCGTGCCGCTGTTTCATAAGGCCTTCGGCCATGGGCGAGCGGACGGAATTGTGGTCGCAGCAGAACAGGACGGCTTGGGGCAAGTCCTGCGTGTCGGAGGCCGCCATCTCAACCACCGAAATGCAGCACACAGATCAGGGTGAAGAGGCGCCGGGCCGTGTCCTTGTCGACCTCGGCCTTGCCGTCCAGGCGTTCCTGCAGGACGCGGGCGCCTTCGTCATGGATCCCGCGGCGGGCCATGTCGATGGCCTCGATCTGGGAGGGCGGGAGTTTCTTGACGGCGTCGAAATAGGCCTCGCAAATCTGCCAGTAATCCTTGACGACCTGGCGGAAGGGACCAAGCGAGAGGTGGAATTCGCCGGCGGGCGCGGTCTCGGTGGCGAGGTCGAAGACCAGGCGGCGGTCGCGGATGGCCAGCGCCAGACGGTAGGGGCCGTCGGGGGCGCCGTCGGTCAGAAGCGCGAATCTGTTGTCTTCGAGCAGGTCGAAGATGGCCACGGCCCGCTCCTGCTCGATCTCCGGGGTGGGGGTCGGCAGGTTGCGATCGTCGATCTCGATATGGATGAGGCGGTTGGGCATGGGGCCTGCCTAGCCCGGACGTGTCGGCACGCCAAGCGGTGCGGTCGCGTTCTGGGGGTGCGTCGCGGATGTTTTCGCTAGCGTGGCGACCGGGAGGGCCGCGCCATGCCTTTGGAGATGAATCGGGAGGTCTTCGTCACCTGTGCCGTGACCGGGTCGGGACAGACACAGGACCGGTCGCCCCATGTGCCGCGCTCGCCCGAAGCCATCGCGGCCGATTGCATCGCCGCGGCGCAGGCCGGGGCGGCAGTGGCCCATGTGCATGTGCGCGACCCGGAGACGGGGGCGCCGTCGCGGGACTTGGGGCTGTACCGCGAGGTGGTGGAGCGGGTCCGGGCGTCCGAGGTGGACGTGGTGCTGAACCTGACGGCGGGGATGGGAGGCGATCTGGTGTTCGGCGGGGCAGAGGCGCCTCTGCCGCTGACCCGGGAGACGGACATGATCGGCGCGGCGGCGCGGGTGGCGCATGTCGCAGAGTGCCGACCGGAGATCTGCACGCTGGATTGCGGCACCATGAACTTCGCCGAGGCCGATTACGTGATGACCAACACGCCGGGCATGTTGCGGGCCATGGGCACCGCCATGCGCGAGATGGGGGTGCGGCCGGAGGTGGAGTGTTTCGATACCGGGCATCTGTGGCTGGCGAAGGAACTGGCGCGGGAGGGGGTGTTGGAGGCCCCCGCCGTGGTGCAGCTTTGCATGGGGGTGCCATGGGGCGCGCCGAACGATCTGGGGACGTTCCTGGCGATGGTCGGCGCGGTCCCGGATGGGTGGACCTGGTCGGCGTTTTCGCTGGGGCGCGACCAGATGGCCTATGTGGCGGCCGCGGTGCTGGCGGGCGGCAATGTGCGCGTCGGGTTGGAGGACAATCTGATGTTGGAGCGCGGAGTGCTGGCGACGAACGCGCAATTGGTGGCAAAGGCGGTGGGGATCATCGAGGCGCTGGGCGCCCGGGTGATCGGACCCGGCGAGGTGCGGGACCGGCTGGGGTTGGTGAAGCGGGGCCCAGCGTGAGCGCGGCCCAGCGGGTCGTCGTCACGGCGGGCGGTGCGGGGATCGGGGCCGGGATCGCGCGGGCCTTCGCGGCCGATGGCGCGCGGGTGGCCCTGTGCGATTTGGATGGCGACGCGGCGCAGGCCGTGGCCGGAGAGATCGGCGGCTTCGGGAGGGGCGCCGACGTGACCGACGAAGACCGGATGACGGCCTTCCTGGATGCGGCGGGCGCCTGGTTGGGCGGCGTCGACGTGGTCTGCGCCAATGCCGGGATCGGCGGACCGGCGGGGCGGATCGACACGCTGTCGCTGGCCCAGTGGCGGGCGACGCTGGCGGGCAATCTGGACGGGGCCTTCCTGACCTGCCGCTGGGCGGCGGAGCGGATGGCCGCGGCGGGGTCGGGATGCATCCTGCTGACGGCCTCGACCGCCGGGCTGCACGGTTATCCGTTTCGCGCCCCCTATGCGACGGCGAAATGGGGCGTGATCGGCCTGATGAAGACCTTGGCGATGGAGCTGGGGCCCACGGGGGTGCGGGTCAACGCGCTTTGCCCCGGCGCGGTCGAGGGCGCACGGATGGAGCGGGTGTTGGCGCGGGAGGCGCCGGCGCGTGGGACTTCGGTTGAGGCGGTGCGCGACACCTATGTGCGGGGCGTCTCGCTGCGGAGCTGGGTCAGCGCCGAAGATGTGGCGGCGGCGGCTTTGGTCCTGGCGTCGGATGCGGGGGCCAAGATCTCGGGCGAGGCGCTGGCCGTGGACGGACATACGGAGACATTGGGCACATGAAGGCGGCGATCCTGGGTGGTGGGGTGATCGGCGGGGGCTGGGCGGCGCGGTTCCTGCTGAACGGGTGGGACGTGGATGTGTTCGATCCCGACCCGGGGGCCGAAGCGGCGTTGGCGGAGGTGTTGGCCGGCGCGCGACGGGCGCTGCCGATGCTGTATGACCGGGCGTTGCCTGGCGAGGGTCGGTTGCGGTTTGCGGGCACCTTGGCGGAGGCCGTCGAGCATGCGGATTGGGTGCAGGAAAGCGTGCCGGAGCGAGTGGCGTTAAAGCATGCCGTTTTGGGAGAGGCCTCTTCCCTCGCCCCTGCGGGCGCGGTCATCGGCTCGTCCACGTCGGGGTTCAAGCCGTCGGAACTGAATGCCGAGGGCGCGCGGGCGATCGTGGCGCATCCGTTCAACCCGGTCTACCTGCTGCCATTGGTCGAATTGGTGGGCGACGGGACGGCGCGGGCAGCGGAGATCCTGCGCGGCCTGGGACTGTATCCGCTGGAGATCGGGGTGGAGATCGAGGCCCATGTGGCCGACCGGCTGCTGGAGGCGGTATGGCGCGAGGCGTTGTGGCTGGTGCGCGACGGTGTGGCGACGACCGGGCAGATCGACGAGGCGATCCGGATGGGCTTCGGGCTGCGCTGGGCGCAGATGGGGCTGTTCGAGACTTATCGGATCGCGGGCGGCCCGATGGGGATGGCGCATTTCTTGGCGCAGTTCGGGCCGGCGCTGAAATGGCCGTGGACCAAGCTGATGGATGTGCCGGACCTGGACGACGATCTGGTGGCGCGGATCGCGGCGCAGTCGGATGCGCAATCGGGCGACGTATCGGTGCGCGCGCTGGAGCGGCGGCGGGACGACGCGCTGGTGACGATCCTGCGGGGGTTGCGGCGGCGGGGCCAGGGGGCCGGTGAGGTGGTGGCGCGCCATGAGGGCGCGCTGGACGCGCCGATTTGGCCGGTGACGGTGCGGCGGGTGGTGCCGGTCACCTGGACCGATTGGAACGGACATATGAACGAGGGGCGGTATGGGCAGGTCTTCTCGGACGCCGCCGACGAGGTGTTGCGGATTGCGGAAGCGATGCCAGGGGGCGGCGACGGGTGGAGCTTCTTCACAGTAGAGACGCGCGTGCGGTATCTGGGCGAGACCCAAGGGGGGGATGTTGTCGAAGTGGTGACCCAGGTCGAGGAGGCCGCGGGGAAGCGATTGCGGTTGGGCCATAGGATGCGGCGGGGCAACACCGTGCTAGCGACCTGCGAGCAGGTTCTGCTACATGTGGATATGGCCTCGCGGCGGGCGGCGGAGATGCCACCGAAGATGGTGGCGCGGATCCGGGTGTTGAGCCGGTAGCCCGGTTCTCGGCTTGCTTTGGGACGCCACACGTTCCGTTCCGACCTCAGCGCGCGGCGCATCCGATGGCGCGACGGCGCCCTGCCGGGCGCGGCCGCTGCCTGCACCACATTCCGGCATCTTTGGCGACCAGATCGGTCGGCGATAGGTGCGCCGCTGCCTTGGTCCGGCGCCCGGCCATCCGAACCGGATGGCATCTGGATCGGCGGCGCCCCGGGGCCTGGCCGCCAGCCGGATGTCCCCGCAACCGCGCGCGGCCCTGGCGCCAGCGGCTTCGGCACCTAAGTCAGAGCGGCGAGCCGACCCGGAGCCCCCATGATGCTGAACCCCGCCTTCGCCACCGCCGCCGCAACCATGACTGGCGCGCTGCTAATCACCGCGCGCGCCGCCGCGCGCGAACGTGCCATCGAGGCGCGGCATCCCCCCGAAGGCGACCTGCTGGACGTGGATGGCGTGCAGGTTCATGCCGTGGTGCATGGCGAAGGGCCCGACCTGGTGCTGCTGCACGGGGCATCCGGCAACAGCCGGGATTTCACCTTCTCGCTGATGGACAAGCTCGCACCCCGCTACCGCGTCATCGCCCTGGATCGCCCCGGCCTCGGCTATACCGGGCGCACGGATCCAGCCTATGCCTCGGCCTTCACTGACCGGGCCGAAACCCCGACCGAGCAGGCCCGGTTGATGAAGGCAGCCGCGGCCCATTTGGGCGCCGAGGCGCCCCTTGTCCTGGGCCATAGCTTCGGCGGCACCATCGCGCTGGCCTGGGCGCTGGAGGGCGGGCCGAGCGCTCTGATCCTGCTGGGAGCTCCGGCCATGGAATGGCCCGGCGGCCTTGGTCCGATCTACACGATCACCGGCTCGGCCATGGGCGGCGCCTTCGCCGTCCCGACGCTGACGGCCACCATCCCCGAAGGTCATATCCGCGCCCTGGTGGACCGGACCTTCCGCCCAAACCAGCCGCCACCGGGCTATGACGACCATCTCGGCCCTCTCCTAACGCTGCGCCGCGACTCCTTGCGGGCCAATGGCCGCCAGGTGAACAATCTGAAGCCCCAGATCGTCGAGATGCAACAACGCTACGCCGACCTTACCCTGCCCATCGAATGGATTCACGGGACACAGGACGAAACCGTGCCCGCCCACATCCACGCGCACCCCTTCAAAGCCCTGGTGCCCCATACCAATCTCACGATGCTGGATGGCGTCGGACATATGCCCCATCACGACGACGAACCAACCACCATCGCCGCCATCGACCGGGCCGCAGACCGCGCGACCGACGGAGCCTAGCGCCCTTTAAGCCGCGCCTTCCTTTCATAAATATCCCGGACAGCGTCGGACAGCAGGTTCGCCAAAGGCGAAACGGGCTGGTCCCTCCCCCCTTTGGCAAGTGATAAGGGGCCAAGTCAGGAGACCCCCATGGCAAAACCCTTCGACGCCGCCATCACCCGTTTCTACGAAAACGACGCGCCCAAAGCCGTCCGCCAGGCCATCCAAGATGGCGGCAAGAAAGACATCCTGACCGATGATTTCCCCTATGACCATTGGATGGACAAAGACGCTTACGAAGACCAACTCGATGCGCTCCAAATCGAACTGGTCAAGATGCAATCCTGGGCCCGAGATTCCGGCGCCAGGGTCGTCGCCGTGTTCGAAGGCCGGGATGCGGCGGGTAAAGGCGGCACCATCCGCCGCCTGCGCCAGAACCTCAGCCCGCGCACGGCCAAGATCGTCGCCCTGTCGAAACCGACCGAAACCGAGGCCGGCGAATGGTACTTCCAACGCTACGTCCGCCCCCTGCCGACGGCCGGTCAGATCGCGATCTACGATCGCTCCTGGTACAACCGCGCCGTCGTCGAACAGGTGTTCGGCTTCTGCACGTCGGACCAGCGCCACACCTTCTTCCAGCAACTCCCCAATTTCGAGCGTCTCTTGGTCGATGACGGCGTCATCCTGATCAAACTCTGGCTCAATGTCAGCCGGGCCGAGCAACTGCGCCGCATGCTCGCCCGGTAAAACGACCCCCTAAAGCACTGGAAACTCAGCTGGATCGACGTCGAGGGCCTGTCCAAATGGGACGCCTACACCGCCGCCATCGGCGAAACCCTCGACCACGCCTCGTTCGACTTCGCGCCCTGGACCATTGTGCGATCCGACGACAAACGCCGCGCCCGGCTGAACGCGATCCGCGCCGTTCTACGCGCCGTGCCCTATACCAATCGCGACGACGCCACCTTGGACATCGACCCCAAAATCGTCGGTGGCCCCGACCTCTGGCTCCACGGTGCCTAAACGCGGCTACCATCACGGGAACCTCAAGCAGGCCCTGGTTGACGCCGCCCTGGCCTTGATCGAGGAAAAGGGCCCCACGGGCTTCACCCTGTCAGAAGCCGCTAAACGTGCGGGCGTCACCCCCGCCGCCGTCTATCGCCATTTCCAGGGCCGCGAGGACCTGATCATCGAATGCGCCGTCCAAGGCCACGACATCTTCGGCGACCTCATGGAATACGCCTTCGAGACCGGCCAACCCTCGGCCCTTTCGGCGTTCGAGGCCACGGGCCGCGCCTATCTCGCCTTCGCCCGCAAATATCCGGGTCACTACATGGCCATGTTCGAATCCGGCCTCTCCCGCAACGCCACGCCCCAATTGGCCGTCGCCGTCGCCCGCTCGCGCGGTGTGCTGGAAAAAGCCGCCGAGGCCCTTTCCGAACACATCCCCGAAGACCGGCGCCCCCCAGCCGCAATGTTCTCGTCCCATATCTGGGCCATGTCCCATGGCGTCGTCGAACTCTTCGCGCGCGGGAATCCCGGCGGCAACGTCCCCTTCCCGCCCGAAGACCTGCTCGAAGCCGGGATCGGGATCTATCTGCGCGGTCTAGGCTTGGTCGCACCGGATTCGTAACCAACAGGACCCAGCGCCTCGGACCCAACGACGCCGAGCAGGAGGTCCAAGGCCGTTTGGGCCAAGCCCAGCGGAACGTCTGAGCCAGGTCTGTGGGTTCATCGGAGCGGCCGTTCGATTTGCGCAAAAGCCGGCCCGGCGACGGGCCAAGGTTCGGCGATCCGACCTTTATTCGGCGGCCCTTTGTGACCGCCAGACACCTGCAAGAGAAGAGCATCGCGCTGACATCGACCAAGTCGCCGGGCCGGGGGGGCCGCGGGCTCGATCCCAGTCCAGTCATGATTTCTAACAGACGGGGCCAGGCGAAGGGCACCCAGCCGTGTCCTGCCGGTTACAGCCCGCGCCTCAAGACCGATTGTTTCAACCCACGGGCTGACCTCACGGACGCGCGAGGCCTCGATCTCAAAGTGTGAAGCCGGTGCGGGCCCGTTCGCGCTCTGTGCGCAGACGCACCCCATTCGCGCCGATCTCACGCATCCGTTGATTGAGGCAAGCGACCCTGCCTGCAATCATCATCGTAACGGCGGCCCAGCCCGCCCCACCGCATCAAAAGGACAGATCGCCATGAAAACCCTGATCCTCTCCGCCCTGATCGCCGCTGCCTCACTGGCCGGGACCGCCACCGCCCAGCAGCAGCCGCCGCTACCCCAGACGACGATCTTCCATCTCGATGTGCTGCGCGACGGCGACAACCGCCGCGGGACACTGGGCCCCATCGGCCTCGGCGGTCAGGACCGGTCGACCCGCGAACCCGTCAGCATGCGCCAAATTCTCAGCGCCATCGCCCGCCACAACGCCTCGGCCCAATCCAGCACCGACCGGATCATCATCCGCGACACCGCCTTCGGACGCGAAGCGTTCTCGGAAAATCCCAACGGCCTCAGCGAAGACGCGCGCCGCGCCATCGCTATCCAAAACGCCACGGCCGCCGATGCCAGCGAGCGGATCTACGTCCGCAATTAAAGACGCCCTCGCCCCTAGGACGCCCCCGCCCGCGCGACCAATTCTGCCACGCGCGGGCCAATCGCCTCGACGATCACCTGCACGCCATCGCGGTTCGGGTGGATACCGTCGCCCTGCATGTACCGGGTCCGAGCCTCGCCGATGGGGATTTCGGCAACCAGCGGCGCAAGGAAGCTCTCTTCATGCAAGGTCCCGTATTTGTTGGCCAATTCCGGATACATGGCATCGAACGCCGCCTTGAAATCCGGACCGTAATTCCCCGGCGCCTCCAGGCCCACCAGCAGGCTGGGCAACCCCGCTTCATCCAGACGCCCCAAGATCCCTTCTAAATTCGCCCGCGAACTCTCGGGCGGGATCCCTCGCAACAAATCGTTCCCGCCCAATGCCACGATCATCGCATCCGCCTCGGGTGTCAGCGCCCAGTCGATCCGCGCCAACCCCCCCGCCGTGGTATCTCCCGACACCCCGGCATTCACCACTTCGGCGTCGATCCCCTGCGCTTGCAACCACTCCTGCAACACCGGCACGAAACCCTGCCCCTCCGGCAACCCGAACCCGGCGGTCAGCGAATCCCCCAACGCAACGACAGTCACCGTCTCGGCGCTCGCCATCCCGGGCAACACCGCCAAAACACCGATCTGAACCGCCTTGTTCAGTCCGCCGACCGCCCCATATGCCCTTGAACGCAACCGCCCGAGGAACGCCCCCATGGTCCTATCTCTTCGCGATGTCTCGCTGTCTTTGCAGGGCAATGCGGGCACCGTCGACATTCTGCACGGCATCTCGCTTGAGGTCCCGGCCAAGGAAACACTGGGACTGGTGGGGCCGTCTGGGTCGGGCAAATCGTCTCTCCTGATGCTCATGGGCGGGCTGGAACGCGCCACCTCCGGCGATGTGGAAGCGCTGGGCCACGACCTCACCGCGATGGACGAAGACGCCCTGGCCCGCTTCCGCCGCGCACATATGGGGGTGGTGTTTCAATCCTTCCACCTGATCCCGACCATGACGGCCCTAGAAAACGTCGCCACGCCCCTGGAATTAGCCGGCATCGCCGACGCCTTCGACCGCGCAGCCGCCGAACTCGACGCCGTGGGTCTGGGCCACCGCACGGGCCACTACCCCGCCCAGATGTCGGGCGGTGAACAACAACGCGTGGCCCTGGCCCGCGCCGCCGCACCGCGGCCCGACATCCTGCTGGCCGATGAGCCCACCGGGAACCTGGACCAAACCACGGGCGAGGCGATCATGGACCTCCTCTTCGGCCTGCGCGACCGCCACGGCGCCACCCTGGTCCTGGTCACGCACTCGCTGGACCTCGCCGCCCGCTGCGATCGCACCATCCGCCTGGTCGATGGCCGCCTGGACCAGGAAACTCGGCGCACCGAAGTCCCCCAGGTCAGCGCCGCCGAATGACTGAGCGCGCCCAGCCGACCCCCTTGGATATGCGTATTTCTGGACCAGTGATGACTAAGCCCGCATTAACCTTAACGCGCCCCTGCTTCTTCCTGCCGAAAATACTCAAATCTCCAACATTCCCGAAGCGCCTCCGATGATCTGGCTCACCCACGCCGCCCGCATCGCCCGGCGCGAATTGCGCGGCGGCCTCGCCGGCTTCCGCATCTTCCTGGCCTGCCTCGCGCTCGGCGTGGCGGCCATTGCCGCCGTGGGCTCGGTCCGCGTCTCCATCACCGAAGGGTTGGAGCGGGAGGGCCGCAACATCCTCGGCGGCGACGCCCAGGTGGAATTCACCTACCGCACCGCCGATGCGGCCGAACTCGCCTATCTCGAAACCCTCGGAACCGTCTCGGAAATCTACGACTTCCGCTCTATGGCCGCTACGGGTGAAGGCAACGAGGCCGACCGCGCCCTGACCCAGACCAAGGCCGTCGACGACCTTTACCCCTTGGTCGGCCAAGTGGAACTCGACCCGGCCATCCCCTTAGCCGAGGCCCTGGCAGGCGACGGCATCGTCGCCCATCCCGTCCTCGCGGATCGCCTGGGCTTGGAAGTGGGCGACGATCTCTACCTGGGCGCAAAGCGCTTTACCCTGACCGCCCGCCTGGTCAGCGAGCCCGATCTGGGCGGCGACGGCTTCGGCCTTGGCCCGCGCACCCTGGTCCGGTCCGAAGCCCTGATAGGCTCCGGCCTGCTCTCCGAAGGCTCGCTCTTCGAGACCGAGTACCGGGTCCTCATGCCCGAAGACACGCCCGACGAGGCCCTCGACAGCCTCCGCCGCGAAACCCTCACCGAACTCGACGGCACCGGCGCCCGCTGGCGCGACCGGCGGAACGCCGCGCCCCAAGTCGCCCGCTTCGTGGACCGCATCGGCAGCTTTCTGGTCCTCGTGGGCCTCGCCGGCCTCGCCGTGGGCGGCGTCGGCATTTCGGCCGCCGTGCGCGCCTATCTGGACCGGAAGACCGGAATCATCGCCACGTTGAAGACCGTCGGCGCCGAAGGCCGCACCATCTTCGCCGCCTACCTGATTCAGATCGCCGTCCTCACGATCCTCGGCGTTGCCATCGGCCTGGTCATCGGCACTCTCATCCCGCTCGCCGCAGGTCCCCTGATCGAGGCTCGCCTGCCCGTCCCAGTCGCCCTGGGCGTCCATCCCGGCCCCCTGGTCGAGGCCGCCCTCTACGGCACCCTCACCGCCCTCATCTTCACCCTCTGGCCCCTGGCCCGGACCGAGCAGGTCCGCGCCGCCTCCCTCTTTCGCGAAGCCACCGGCCCCACACGCGGATGGCCCCGCAAGCGCTACGTCTCAGCCCTGGCCTTCACCGCCCTCACCCTCATCGGCCTCTCCGCCTGGCTCTCGGGCATCCCCCTGCTGGCCCTGGCGGCGGCGGGCGGCATCGCCGTAGCCCTCGCCATCCTGGTCCTCTCGGCCTGGGCTGTCCGCCGACTGGCCCGCCGTCTCGCCGGCACACGCCTGGTCCAGGGCAAGCCCGCCCTCCGCCTGGCCCTCGGCTCCGTCGGCGGCCCCGGCGGCGAAGCCACCGCTGTCGTCCTGTCCCTGGGCCTCGGCCTCACGGTCCTGGCCTCGGTCGGCCAGATCGACGCCAATATGCGCGCCGCCATTGACCGCGACCTGCCCCAGGTCGCGCCCTCCTACTTCTTCGTCGACATCCAGCCTGACCAACTGGACCCGTTCCTGGACCGCGTCCAGAACGACCCCCAAGTCAGCCGCGTCGATTACGCCCCCATGCTCGGCGGCGTGGTCCGCTCGCTCGGCGGCACCCCCGCGTCGGAGTTCGACCATTGGGTCACCCGCGGCGACCGCCGGGTCAGCTTCGCCGACACCATGCCACCGGGCACAACCCTGACGGCAGGCGAGTGGTGGCCCGAAGGCTATGACGGCGCCCCCCAAGTCAGCTTCGCCGCCGAAGAGGCCGCGGAACTGGGTGTTCAGATCGGCGACGAGGTCGTGATGAACCTGCTCGGCCGCGACATCACCGCCACCGTCACCTCCTTCCGGGAGGTCGATTTCTCCACCGGCGGCATCGGCTTCATCCTGATCTACAACGAAGCCGCCCTGCGCGGCGCCCCCCACACCTGGCTCAGCACCGTCTACGCCGAAGACGCCGCCGAAGCCCAAATCCTCCGCGACGTTGCAGGCGACGCCCCGAACATCACCGCCATCCGCGTCAAAGACGCGATCAGCTTGGTCACCGATGCCCTCTCCGCGCTCGCCGCCGCGACGTCTTGGGGCGCGGGCGCGACGCTGCTCACGGGCTTCGTTGTCCTGATCGGCGCAGCCGCGGCGGGCGAGCGCGGCCGCGTCTTCGAGGCCTCGGTCCTCAAAACCGTCGGCGCCACCCGAAAGACCATCCTCACCAGCTTCGCCCTCCGCTCCGCCATCTTGGGCGCGGCGGCCGGGATCGTTGCCATCATAGGCGGCGCCATCGCGGGCTGGGGCGTCCTGCGCTTCGTCATGGACGCACCCTATACCTTCGAGCCCATATCCGCCCTCGCCATCGTTCTAGGCGGTGCCCTCGCAACCCTGCTTGCGGGCCTCGCCTTTGCCTGGCGCCCGCTTGCGGCCCGCCCGGCGCGCATTCTGCGGGCCCAGGACTGACCGGCCAGTCAAAAGAAAAAGGCCCCGGGCCCAACAGGGGCACCGAGGCCGATCTTCATGGAAATTACCTAGACTAAAACCGGAACAGCGTGGAATTTGCGCGACGCGACCAGGTCATTCAAAAGATTTTCCAAGTCATTCCAGCGACATGGTAAACAACATCGTCTCACCGGAATGATCGTCCACACCATCGTTGTCAGTCACGACCCACATTGCCCCATTTGGCTGGATCGCCAGGCCCTCGACCTTGTCCAGAACGTATCCCCCGGTCGAGGTCAGGTCCGGCAAGAGGTCGCGCACGACCTCCTTTTCCACCACCGGCGGCGTCTCGCCCAACGCGGCGGGCGTTAATCCCTCCAACGCTACCCGCGTGATCTGCTTAACCCGCGCGGCCTCGCCGATCTGGTTGTCACGCTCGACGATATACAGAAAACCGTCATGGGCGGTGATCTCACTCAGCCCCACCCAGCCGGTCTCGGCAGGCTCCTTGGGATAGTGCAGCACACCCCATTCCTCCGCCGCGATATCATAGGTCACGATCTTCGCATGGTTCTCCGGATCGTCCGCCCATTCCCGCTGGATCGCCATATAGAGCGTGTCGCCGACCCGCGTCACACCCTCCATCCCGAAGCGCCGCTCCACGGCCAGCAGTTCGGCCGGTAGCGAGATCTCCGCCTCGATCTCCCCGTCCCCGTTCACATGGTACAACGCATGGGGGATCAGCCGATCCGTCCGCCCTTCCGAGGCCAGCCAGAAGCCACCCTCCCCATCCGTGGCGATCCCTTCCAGGTCCAACTTCTGCGCCGGACGCCCGCCCCGCGTGATGTCGATGGCATCGGTGATCCGCGCTGGCGTCACCGACGGGTCGATCACGAAAATCCGGGGCTGATAGCCATAGAAGCTGTCATTCACCGCATAAAGCGCATCGCCCTCGGCCACCAAGCCCGACAACGCGCCCCAGCCGATCAACTCATCGGCACCGGCCGAGGTCAGGTGCGGGTAAACGGCCTCGCCCTCTTGCCACTGATAGATCATCACATGGGCCCGCGCGCCGCCGTCCTCGATCAGATCGCCTTCATTGGCCGTCACCAGCAGCCCTTCATCGGCCAGCACAGCATACCCTTCCGGCCCCACACCCGACGGCAACAACTGTGCCAAGACCGGCGCCGTCGGGTCGGACACGTCATACACGCCCACGACCGAGGCCCGTTCCGCCCCCACGAACACCATCGGCGTTCCCGCCACTTCGGCAAACGCCACGCTCTCGGGCTCCACACCCTTCGCATCACTGCGTCGGTCGGGGTAATGCCCGATCTCGATGATGGCATGCTCGAACGAGACGCCACTCTCCCAGACAACGTCCCCATCCTGGCTAAAGATCGTCCACCCGCGCGACCCACCTTCGTAATCACCCTCATTCGCGGTCGCGAAATGCGTGTCGTCGATCCAGGCCACCGCATCCGGCTCCCGCACGCGCCCCTCCTGCGCCCCGTCGAAGATCAACGATCCACGGTCGTCCAGCGTGTCGATCCCCGCCAAATCCACCGCACCTGCGCTGAAATGCGACAGCACGGCACCCGCGCTGTCGAGCACCACCATGTGGTTGTTTTCCTGCAAGGTCACCACGACTTCGCCCTCGCCATTGATGGCGACGAATTCCGGCTCCGGATCGCTGGGCGCCACGTCGGCCAGCCCGGTCAGATCGGACACCCGCGCCGTGTCGCAATCAATCAGCCCCTCGGCCGTCAGATCGACCATGAATACGGACCCGGCTGGCATTTGCGGGATCACCCCATCATCCAGATCTTCATCCCGCTCATTCTCGATGGCCACGGCCAAAAAGCTGCCATCCGGTGCCACAGCCACCGCATCGGGCTGCCCCGGCAAGTCGCATCGACCCACCTCGGTCTGATCCGCGATGTTGATCTCAACGAGATAGCCCGACGGATTGGTGAAGCTCTCCGAGGTATTCACCCCCACCAGCGCAAATCCACCAGCGGTCGCGACCGAGGTCGGCTCCCCCTCCAACGCCATGACGCCCAACGGCTGCGGGTTGGCCGGGTCTGAGATGTCGATGAAGCCAAGCGCCTCCAGCGGGCTGTCGGTATAGATCAGCGTATCCCCCGACGCCGCAATGATCTCCGGCGCGGTCTCGGTTTCGATCTCCGTCCCCTCGGGCAGGTTCGCTGTCACCGGAAAACTGGCAATGCGGTTGAACGCGTCGGCCTGCGCAGCCGTCGAGAGCGCGGCGAGACTGATGCCGAGGAGAAGCTGTTTCATGTCGGAGGACCCCCTTGTAACCCGGAGGGCGGGATCGTCCGCAGGCGTTAACGCCACGTGACAGTTTCACGACACTTGTATGACGGCCGATTAACCCTTGGAGCACCGAATATGACAGCGCGTTAACGCTTTCCCCGGCGCGCAGGCCCCGCTAGCGTCCGACCCGATGGCCCGCGCGCTCCTCTCCCGCCTGCTCTCCATGGCCGCGTCCCTGGCGGTGGCCAGCGTCGTGATCTTCGTCATGCTGCAAGCCGTCCCGGGCGACCCGGCTGCCTTCATGCTGGGCCTCAACGCCCAGCCCGACACGGTCGCAGCCCTGCGGGCGGAGCTTGGCCTCGAAGGCGCCTTGCCCCAACGCTATCTGGCGTGGGTCGGCGGCATGCTGCAGGGCGATTTCGGCACCTCCTACACCTACCGCGTCCCCGTCGCCGACCTGATCGCCGACCGCATCGTCGTCTCCGGCCCCCTCGCCCTTTACGCCTTGGCCCTGACGATCCTGATCGCCATCCCGGCTGGCCTTATCGCCGCCTCCAAACGTGGTAGCGCCGCCGATTGGGGCGTGATGGGCGCCACCCAAATCGGCCTCGCCGTGCCGAACTTCTGGTTCGCCATGCTGCTGGTCCTGGTCTTTGCAGTCCAGCTCGGCTGGGTCTCGGCGGGCGGCTTCCCCGGTTGGTCCGACCCGCTGGCCGCCATAGGCGCACTCACCCTCCCTGCCATCGCCCTGGCGCTGCCCCAAGCCTCGATCCTCGCCCGCGTCCTGCGCGGCGCTCTGATCGAAAACCTGGGCCAAGACTACATCCGAACCGCCCGCGCCAAGGGCCTGTCGCACCGCGCCACCACGATCCGCCACGCCCTACGCAACGCAACGATCCCGGTCCTGACGATCCTGGGCCTGCAATTCAGCTTCCTGCTGGCCGGCGCGATCATCATCGAAAACGTCTTCTTCCTACCCGGCCTCGGCCGCCTGATCTTCCAGGGCATCACCGCCCGAGACCTGATCGTCGTCCAGTCGGTCGCCATGCTCCTTGTCTTCGCCGTGATCGCCGTCACCTTCCTGGTCGATCTGGCCTACACGCTTGCCGACCCAAGGCTGCGGCGATGAGACCGGCGCTGCTCATCGGGTCCGTGTTCACGGCCCTCTTCGCCAGCGCCGCCCTCCTGGGCCTCGTCTGGGTCCCCCACGACACGACAGTGCTGGACATCTCCCAACGCGCGCTGCCGCCCAGCGCCACCCACCTCCTCGGCACCGATCATTTCGGCCGTGACCTCCTGTCGATGCTCATGGAAGGCGCTCTCACCTCCCTCGCCGTCGCCCTCATCGCCGTCGGCATCGGCATCGCCGCGGGCGTCCCGCTCGGCCTCTGGGCCGCGTCCCACAAAGGCGGTTGGATCGACGAAATCCTCATGCGCACCAACGACCTGATCTTCGCCTTCCCCTCCCTCGTCATCGCCATCCTCATCACCGCCGTCTTCGGCCCCAGCGCCGTCAACGCCATCCTCGCCATCGGCATCTTCAACATCCCCGTCTTCGCCCGCGTCGCCCGCGGCGGCGCGCTGCCACTCTGGACGCTCGACTTCGTCGCCGCCGCCCGTGTCGCGGGCAAAAGCAAGCTCCTCATCTCGGCCCAGCATATCTTGCCCAACATCGCCCCCCTTCTGATCGTCCAGGCCACGATCCAGTTTTCGCTCGGCATCCTCGCCGAAGCCGCCCTCTCTTATGTCGGCTTGGGCGCCCAACCGCCGACCTCAAGCTGGGGCCGCATGCTCGCCGACGCGCAAACCATGATCTATACCGAGCCCCAACTTGCCATACTCCCTGGCCTCGCCATCGTTCTGGCGGTGCTGGGCCTCAACCTCCTCGGGGATGGTCTGCGGGATCGTCTCGATCCGAAACTGCGACGGGTGAGAGCATGAACCGCGTCCTCATAGTGCTCGGCATCGCGCTGATCGTCCTGCCCTTCCTCGTCATGGCGGGCCTGACGCGCGTCACGCCGGAGGAGGGCCTCGGCACCATGGGCGACGAGGCCCTCTATCAGACGAAAACCTACACCTACGCCGTCTACGCCGTGATCGTCATGGGTACCGGCCTCGTCTGCACAATCGTCGGCGCGATCAGCCTTACGTTTGAATGTCACCGCGACAACATCCGCCGATATTGCGGTGGGCAAGATGACGACGCCTGAGACCCACGCCCCGTGATCCAGATCGACCGCCTCTCCGTCGCGATCCACGGCACGCCCATCCTGCGCGACGTCTCGCTCTCTATCGACGAAGGCGAGATCGTCGGCCTTGTCGGCGAATCCGGCTCCGGCAAGTCGATGACCGCGCTGGCCATGATCGGCCTCCTCCCCACCGGCGCCGAAACGGCAGGCGCCATCCACCTGGACGACCGCGACCTCACGCAACTCCCGGAACGCGACTGGCTCGCCATCCGCGGCACCGAAATCGCCATGATCTTCCAAGAGCCCATGACCGCCCTAAACCCGGTCCATCCCATTGGTGCCCAGGTCTCCGAAACCCTCCGCCTTATGGGCACACCCCGGGTCGAAGCCATGGCCATCGCGCGCGAAAAGCTCGACCGCGTCGGCCTCGATCACATCTCCCTCGACCGCTACCCCGACGAACTCTCCGGCGGTCAGCGCCAGCGCGTCTGCATCGCGCTGGCCATCGCCCGCCGCCCCCGCCTGCTCATCGCCGACGAGCCCAGCACCGCCCTCGACGTCACCACGCAGGCCGAAATCCTCAACCTGCTTCACGACCTGGTCCGCGACGAGGGCATGGCCATGCTTCTCATTACCCACGACCTGGGCGTGGTCGCGGGCCTGGCGCACCGCGTGGCAGTCATGAAGGATGGCGAGATCGTGGAACAGGGCGAGACCGAACCCCTCTTTCGCACCCACGCGCACCCCTATACGCGCGACCTGCTCGCCGCCTCGCACCTCAACCCGAAGCACATCAACCTCACCACCGAAACCCCTGTTCTCGAAGCGAAAGACATCACCAAGAGCTACGGCCCGACCCGCGCCGTGGACGGTGTCTGCTTCACCCTGCACGCGGGCGAAAGCCTCGGCCTCGTCGGCGAATCCGGCTGCGGCAAGTCGACCCTTAGCCGGGTCCTATTGGGCCTAGAGGACGCCAACTCCGGGACGATAACCTTCCATGATCAACCCGGCGGCACCGCCATGACCCGGACCGAGCGCGCCCGCCTCTCGGTCGTCTTCCAAGACCCCTATGGCAGCTTCAACCCCCGTTGGCCCGTCCAGCGCATCGTCACGGAACCCTTCCACCTGACGGGCCGTCCCGATGACGCCCGTTCCAGGGCGGAAGAGGCCCTGACCCAAGTCGGCCTCTCCGCCTCGGACCTTACCAAATATCCCCACGAATTCTCCGGCGGCCAACGTCAGCGCATCGCCATCGCCCGCGCCCTCATCACCCACCCCGATGTCCTGATCCTGGACGAGGCCGTCTCCGCCCTCGACGTGCGCGTCCGCGCCCAGGTCCTCGACCTCCTGGCCGATCTTCAGACCCGCCTCGGCCTCGCCTACCTCTTCATCAGCCACGACCTGACCGTGGTCCGGGCCATCTGCGACCGGGTGCTGGTCATGAAAGCCGGCAAGATCGTCGAACGCGGCCCCACGGCCAAGGTCTTCGACCAGCCGCAAGACGTCTATACAAAAACGCTGATCGCCGCCGCGCCGACGATCCCGGAAGGCTGGCTCACCCACGATCTTAAAACTGGATGATACGATGGAAAAACCTCTAACCATGAAAGAGGCTTGCCGCGCGATGTTCGCCTACCTTTCAAAATGGTATGACACGACTGGATCGGATGAGATCGGCGCCCTGCTTGGCAGCATGTCCTTGGTCGAAGACGACGACCGCCCCGCGGATCCGGCCATCTGGTCCGATTGGCTGGAATGCGTCGCAGCCGCGAAGTCCGGAAAGGTCGACGCTTCGCTCCAACTCCTTGCCGAAGAATCGGATGGCGAACCTTCGGCCTCCAGGTGACCGACTCATTTTAAGGGATGCCACGTGACTGAACTCTTTCGACAAAGCCTCTGGTTCGACCCCGAGGAGATGCTCATCGGCGGCCGCTGGCTCCGCGCCGCCGACACGCTGGGCCTCCACGACCCCTCGACAACCAAGCATCTCGCCCGCATCCCCCGGGGCCAATCGCGCGAGATCGACGCCGCCGTGGCAGCCGCCCACGAGGCGCGCGCGGGCGCCTGGGGCCGCCTCACCGCCACTGAGCGGGGCCGCCTCCTGACCGAGTTCGGCCGCCTCGTCCAAACCCGCGTCGAGGACCTAGCTGTGCTGGAGGCCCACGACGTCGGCAAACCCCTCAAACAGGCCCGCGCCGACGCGCTGGCTCTCGCCCGCTACCTGGAATTCTACGGCGGTGCCGCCGACAAAGTGCATGGGCAGACCATCCCCTACCTGGACGGCTACACAGTCTACACCCTCCGCCAGCCCCACGGTGTCACCGGCCACATCATCCCCTGGAACTACCCGATGCAGATCATCGGCCGCTCCGTCGGCGCCGCCCTCGCCATGGGCAATGCCTGCGTGTTGAAACCGGCCGAAGAGGCCTGCCTCACCGCCCTGGCCTTCGCCCGCCTGGCCCATGAGGCGGGCCTACCACCCGGCGCCCTCAACGTCGTGCCCGGCCTCGGCACAGAGGCCGGCGCCGCGCTTGCGGGCCATCCCGGCATCCACCACATCAGCTTTACCGGCTCCGTCACCACGGGCGCGAAGGTCCAACAAGCCGCAGGCGCCAACGTCGTCCCCGTCACCTTGGAACTCGGCGGCAAATCCCCGCAGTTGATTTTCGACGATGCCGACCTCGACGCAGCCCTTCCGTTCTTGGTGAATGCTGGGATCCAAAACGCGGGCCAAACCTGCTCGGCGGCATCCCGCATCTTGGTCCACGAGGCGCTCCATGACGATGTCCTCGCCCGGATGTCCGACGCATACCGCGCCCTCCGCGTCGGCCCTGCTATGGACGACCTCGACGTCGGCCCGCTCATCTCCGCCCGGCAGAAGGACATCGTTAACGGCTTCCTCGCTCAAGCCGAAAACCTGACCGTGGCGGCCCAGGGAGAGATTGTACAAAATGGGGGAACATCCTCCGAAACGTTAGGCCATTTCGTACAGCCCACCCTGTTATCGGGTTCGGACCCGAACCACCCATTGGCCCAAGCCGAGATCTTCGGTCCCATCCAAATCGTCCTTCCCTTCACATCGGAGGAGGACGCCATCAACCTCGCCAACGGTACCGATTACGGCCTTGTCGCGGGCGTCTGGACCCGCGATGGCGCCCGTCAAATGCGTCTGGCCCGCGACCTACGCGCGGGCCAAGTCTTCCTGAACAATTATGGCGCAGGCGGCGGCGTTGAACTCCCCTTTGGCGGCGTCGGCAAGTCTGGCCACGGGCGCGAAAAGGGGTTCGAGGCGCTCTACGGATTCAGTCAACTCAAGACAGTGGCCGCACGTCACAACTGAAAAAACAATTTTTTCAAATACCTACGCGCCGAAGCTCACGCCCCGTAAAAGAACTCCTCGCGCACGATCTTCCCATCGACGACGTGGTAAAGCCCCACCTCTTCCATATCCGACACCTCTCCGGTTTCGCGATTCTTGGCCTTCATCTTGAAGATCACCGCGAAACGATCCGGCCCATGGGGGAACGGCCCGCCGATATCGGCGTCCAACACCTCGAAGGTGCTGTTCCACCATTCGTGCTTTCCCTTGATCCCCTCTATGCCCTTACATTCGCGGCCATTTCCCATATCCAAAGCCTCCACCGACAAGGCGTCGGGTGCATAGAGCTTATCCAGGTTCTCGGCGTCCTTGCCCGTTTTAACACCTTCGACCAGCGCATGTGCGATCTCGTTCAGGTCCATCTCTCATCCTCCCAATAGACATCCCATCCTATCACAGCCCCGCCGACGAACCGACAACAGGATGCTGGCCCTGCCAGGCCCGTCATGGCATCGAAGACAACAAACAGGGGGATCGTATGCGCCTCAAGGACAAGACTGCCATCGTCACCGGCGGCGCCTCGGGCTTCGGAAAAGGCATCGCCACGCGCTTCGCCGCTGAGGGTGCGCAGGTTCTGGTGGCCGATTTGAACGGCGACGGCGCGGCGTCTATTGCAAACGAGATCAAAGGATTGTCCGCCGAAGTTGATGTTTCGCACGACACCGATTGGCGGACGATGACCAGCAAGGCACTTGGGGCGTGGGGTCGGATCGACATCCTGGTCAACAATGCGGGCATCACCCACCTGCCTCAACCGATGGAGGATGTGACCGAGCAGGACTTCGACCGCGTCCTATCGGTCAATGCGAAATCGGTCTATCTGTCCGCCCGCCATATCGTCCCTGCCATGAAGCAGGCCGGCGGCGGCGCGATCCTGAATGTCGCATCGACGGCCGGTGTCTCACCGCGGCCCAACCTGAATTGGTACAACGCATCAAAAGGTTGGATGATCACCGCCACCAAGGCCATGGCCGTGGAACTGGCCCCGTCCGGCATTCGCGTGAACGCCCTGAACCCGGTCGCCGGCGAGACCCCGCTGCTGGCCAGCTTCATGGGTCAGGACACGCCGGAAATCCGGGCCAAGTTCCTGTCCACCATCCCGCTCGGCCGCTTCTCGACGCCCGAAGACCTGGCCAATGCGGCGCTGTTTCTGTGT
>JBCDCW010000022.1:0-22493 GCA_039180995.1 Pseudomonadota bacterium | reverse complement strand
CGTCCATGTCGTAGGAGCCCGGCTCGTTCTCGTACTGGAAGCCCCAGGGATACAGCGCCCCGGTCACGCCCATGGTGATCCCCTCAGACCCCCGCTCGGTGAAGATCGCGGCGCCGTAGCGCGTCTCTCCGTCGATCTCGCGGCCCTGGAAGAACTGCGCGATCTGGAGCATCTCGCGCTGGCTCTGCGGCTCGCGCAGCTCCTGGCCCGTCTCCTCCTGATAGGCGGCGCGGATCTCCGGATCCTCGAACCAGTCCTTGCGGTAGAACCACCCGTTCGCATCGCCCATGGCGGGCAGCGCGTAGTAGTTCGGCGTCCCCTTGGGCCAAGTCGAATAGGCATAGACGGTCGCAGGCGCGAAATCGTCCATGCTGATCCCCTCGGCGTCGAAGAAATCGTTCAGCTTCACGTAATGCCCGTTCTCGGCCCCGCCACCGATCCATTGGCTATCCCCGATCAGCAAGTCACAAAGTTGCCCGCCCGAATTCAACTCGTTCAGCATCCGGTCCGCAAAGTTCGGCCAAGGCACGAACTCGAAGTTCATCGTGTGGCCCGACTCGGCCTCGAAGTCCTTCGACAATTCCACCAGCGCATTGGCCGGGTCCCAAGCCGCCCAGCAGAGGGTCAACTCCTCGGCGCCCGCGGTCCCGGCAAAAGACGCAGCCGAGATGGCCGCCGCCGAACAGGTCAGCATCGCTCTCTTCATGAATTTTCCTCCCATTTGGGGTGCACGGCCTCCCGCCGCTTCGTCCCTACCCCAACGCTAGACCCAGATCCCGATTCTGGGCAAGAGCAAAAATGAGGCACGTACCTCAAAACCGCTTTGGGACTCGCCTGACCTCGTGTAACCTGTTCCCCAGGATGAAGGATCGACCGACCACAAAGGACCTCGCCCGCGCCGCGGGCGTAAGTCTCGCGACCGTGGATCGCGTGCTCAACGGCCGCGCCGGCGTGCGCCAGAAGACCGTCGACAGCGTCAATCGCGCCATCCAGGAGATCGGGTTCGAGCGCAACATGCTCGCCGCGGCCCTGGCCCGCCGCCGGGGTGCGCGCTTCGCCTTCGTTCTGCCGGAGACGGGGGACCAGTTCCGCGACGGCCTCCTGGCCCGCATCGCCGAAACCGAAGCCGCCCTCGCCGCCGAGCAGATCGCCATCGAGACCCATTGCCTTTCGGCCGTCGACCCGCACCGCACCGCCGCCCATCTGGCCAGCCTGGACCCCGAGACCTATGACGGCGTCGCCCTCCTAGCCCCCCGCACCCCCCAGATCCGCGATGCCCTTCGCCGCCTGGCCGAACGCGGCATCCACCCCCTCGCCTTCCTCGCCGACCAGGGCGATGCCGCGCCCTTAGTCGGCACTGACAACCGCGCCGCCGGGGCCACGGCCGCCGCCCTCATGGGCCGCTTCGCCGCCGGTCGCGACGGCCCCGTCCTCGTCCTGGGCGACAGCCTGCAATCGCGCGACGCCATCGACCGCCGCGCGGGCTTCGACGCCATCATGGCCCGCGATTTCGGCGCGCTCCGCCCGCTACCCTCCTTGGAAACCCGTGGCGATCCGACCCGCACCCGCGCCATCGTCACCCGCGCCGTCGCGGCCCAGCCCGACCTGATCGGCGTCTACGTCCTCACCTCCGAAGCCCGCCCGCCGCTCAAGGCCCTGGCTCAGGTCGCGCCCCCGGGCCTGATCCGCATCGCCCATGAACGCACGCCCTTCACCCAAGGCGCCCTGCGTCGCGGTCAGGTCGACGCGATCATCACCCAGGACCAGGGCCACCTGGTCCGCAGCGCCATCCGCACCCTGCGCGCCCGCGTGGAAAACCGCCCCATCCTCGCCGGCCAGGAACGCATCCGCATCGAAATCCTCCTGAAGGAAAACCTCTGACCTACTCGCCCGGCCGCCGCCGCGAGGCATTCCCCGGATGCGACGGGTCCGGCCCCCAGATCGCCACATAGGTGTCGATCACCATGCCCCGCCGCTGAAACAGCACGAACAACACGCCGACGACCGCCCACCACAGCGTCAGGACGATCCACATCCAGACCGGCCCGTTCGCCTGCCAGAGCCCCGACAGCACCGCCCCCATGCTCAGCACCAGCGCAGCATAGCCGCTGGCCTTGTGCATCGCCTCGAAGGCCAACCGCTTGGGCGTCATGTCGTAATGATCGCCGCGCACCGACCCGCGCGGATCCGTCGGCCCGCCCTTGGTGCCCCGGAACGCCCCCGAGGCCGCCTGCATGATCCCGAGCCACAGCACCGCCCAGCCCAGACCCCGATGCAGCCAAGCGAACCACGTCACCGAGTCCAACCGGGCTGGCGCCGCCAGGACCAGCCACATGCCGGCCACCATCAACAGCAGCGCCCCGATCTGCGCGCCCAGATGCGTCCGCCACCAGACCCGGTTGTCGACCACCTCGGGAAACCGCTGCCGCGGCAGCACCTTGAAGAACCGCGCCGCCAAAACGCCCAAGGGTACCAGCACGCCCCAGGCGATCACCATGACCCGGCCGTGCCAGGCATGGGCGAAGTCCACGTCATGGGCCCGGGTCGGGTCGATCGGGCCGAGCAGGATTTCGAGCATTCTCGTCCTCCATCTCTAGCGTCGGGCGGGCCGGCGTTCCATAAGCCTGCAGCAGAGCCGGGGCTTCGCCCGCTCGCGACTCAATCGCTCCGTTGGAGCGATTGCCGGGCATATGCCCGGACCGCGCTTGGGCTCCGCCCGTTCGGCGCTCGAAAGGTCCACCGGACCTTTCGCCGGACATATGTCCGGACCGCGCCTCACCCCTTCACGGCCCCCGCCGTCATGCCGGTGATAATCTGCTTCGACGCCACCAGCGTGAAAATGATCGGCGGAATGGCCAGCAATGTGCCTGTCGCCATGATCACCCCCCAATCAATGTCGTATTCCGTGATCGAATTGACGATCACCACCGGCACCGTCCGGCTACCCCGATCGGCCAGCGCATTGGCCAGCAGGAATTCGTTCCACGCGATCCGGAACGTGAAAATTGCCGCCGCAGCCAGGCCCGGCTTGATCAGCGGCAGCACCACCAGGAAGAACGTGCGGAACGGCCCCGCCCCGTCCATCCGCGCCGCCTCCTCCAACTGGATCGGCACCTGCACGATGAACGATTGCAGGATCCAGATCACGAAGGGCAGGTTCATCGCCACGTAGATCAGGATGATCCCCGCCATCGTTCCGTCGATCCCGAATTGAAACGTCCAGATCCCGAAGACCGGCACCAACAAAACGGCCGGCGGTACCATCCGCACCATCAGCGTCGTGAGCGACGTCACCTGCCGCCCCATGAACCGGAACCGCACCAGCGCATAGGCCGCCATACAGCCCAGAACCAACGTCAACGCCGTCGAGATCAGCGAGATGATCAAGCTATTTCCCAGCGCCCGCCCAAAGGTCCGGTCGCAGCGGCGGATATGCTCTGGCTCGTAGGGCAGCCAGTGGCAGAGCGCCGTCTCGTAGTTCTGGATCGTCGGCCAGAAGAGCAGCGACGCCGTCGGCGACGTGATTTCCACATTCAGCTTCAGTGAATTGGCGACCATCAACACGATGGGCCCCAGAGCCATAAAGATCAGCGCGGCCAGAAGGGCATAAAAAGCAGGGTTCGGCTTCGCGTTCATCCCCGGCCCTCCGTAAGATGGGGTTTTACCCCATTGCTCGCCCACTCAAAACACGTCCCCCTCATCCGACTTCCACCTCCTTGGCGGCGGACAGGCGCGCGGCCCGGGCCTCGGTGACCTTCGTATAGACGAACATCAAGATCGTGAGGATCAACAGCAGGATCAGCAACAGGTTGGACATCGCCGCCGCATAGCCCAGTTCCCGGAACTCCGATGCCGTCCGAGAAATCCGCAGCGCCAGGATCTCCGTCGACAGACCCGGCCCGCCATTGGTCATCACCAGGATCACCTCCAGCACCTTGAACGCGTCGATCAGCCGGAGCAGCGCCGTCACGATCAGCACCGGCAGCATCAGCGGCAGCTTGATGTGCCAGATCAGCTGCCAGCCCGAGGCCCCGTCGATCCGCGCCGCCTCCATGGCGCTGCGGGGCAGGGACTGCAAAGCGGCCAGGGACAGGATGAAGATGAAGGGCGTCCACTGCCAGATATCGGCGATGACGATGGACGCGAAGGCCCAATCCCCGTCCGACAACCAGGGCGCCGGCCCGAGCCCCAGATCCGTCAGCACCTTGTTGAACGTCCCCACCGTCGGGTGGTACATATAGCGCCAGACCAGGCCCACCACGATCGGCGCGATCATCATCGGCAGGATGAAGACGGTCCGAAGCACCGTCATCCCCCGAAGCTCCCGGTCCAGCAGAAGCGCCAGGCCGACCCCCAGCACCATCTCGATGCTGACCACGATGGCCGCGAACTTGATCGTGACCCAGAAGCTCTCCCGGAACGCCGCGTCGCCCAGCAGGTTGGTGTAGTTCCGCAGGCCGATCCACTCGGCCTCGCCGATCCGCTGGCTGGGATTCCAGTCCAGGAACGAGGCATAGATCATGTACCCAATCGGATACAGCAACGCGATCGCCATGATTGCCACCGCAGGCAGCAAGAACAGATAAGGCGTCAGTCTATTGGCGTTTGCCAGCATCGCGCTCCCTCGCGGCCCGAGGCGGGCCCTGTCTTCCTCTGGCCGGAAATACCTCCGCCGGAGGCCGCGGTCGCAGGGGGCTCGATGCCCCCTGTGGCCGCTCTCCCGGACGCACCGCGCCGCGCGGCGCGCAACCGGTCCCGTCGCTCCAACACGTCCGACCTAGCTCAGACGCGGATCAGACCGACATCAGACGCCGGTCCGCCGAGGCCGATCTTCTCTCACTCGACCTCGGCCCAGGTGTAATATCCGGCCTCTTCCATGGTCGCCCGCGTCCGCTCCGCGACCCCATCCAAGGCCTCTTGCGGGTCCAACCCTTCGGTCAAAACCTGGCTCATGGTCGTGCCGATATCGGCGTTGATCCCGCCCCAGACCGGGATGATCGGACGCCAGTCCGGGTCAGCGAATTCAAGCGCCTCGCCAAAGGTCGCCGAATACGGAAACTTCTCGTTCAGCTCCGCATTCTGATAGGTCGAGAACCGGGATGGGTTCCCGCCTTCCATGGCCACCGCCAGGTCGCCTTTCTTGCTGGTAAGCCATTGCAGAAGAAGAAAAGCGGCTTCCTTATTCTGCGCATTCTTCGGAATCGCGATCCCGAACCCGCCCGTCTGGCTGGCGCGCTGAACGCCCATGGGATGCATCGCATACCCGACATTCCCGACCACGGTCGACTGATCCGGATCCTCGAACCCAGCCGCAAATGCGATGGAATCCATGAACATGGCCGCCTGTCCTTGCCGGAACGCGGCCGCCGCCTCGGCTGGACCAAAGGTCGTGCCGCCCTCGGGGCCACAATCCACGATCGTTTTCAATGCATTGGCCGCCGCAACCCCGGCCTCGTTGTTGATGATTGGGTTCCATTCACCGTCGAATACCCGACCGCCCAACGGCGCCAAGTGCAACAGAAATGCGTGCGAGGCCTGGTGCCCCGAGGCCGCCCGCGACGCCATGCCGCCCATCCCCGGCTCCAGCTCCGGGATCTGGCAGGCCAGCTCCAGCAACTCGTCATAGGTTTCGGGTGCGTCCAGCCCGTGCTTCTCGAAGATATCCTTCCGATAGGCCAAAACACTGGTTTCGCTGCCGAACGGTACACCAAACGCCGATCCCAACTGCCCGGGCAGATAGCCCTTCGCGCCCCCGGCGATCCCGATATTCTCGACATAACCATTGATCAGATCCGACTGGTCGTAATTCGGATCGGCCAGGGCCGGGTTCATGAAGTACCGCGCCAGGTTCTCCAGCTGATCGGCGTAGACATAGTCGGCCTTCGAGAACACGACATAGGCGATCAGGTCGTAATCTCCCTCATCCTTGGTCAGCTCCAACGTCTGCCGCTCGCGCATCCGAAGATACTGAAGTTGGTCGACTTCCACCTCGATCCCGGTCTCTTCGGTGAACTGGTCCAACACCTCGATCGCCGCATCGTAATGCGGGTGCGCCGGGAAGTTCACCACCAGCGTCGTGCCCTCGTAAGGTTCATAGGGATTGGCATTCGCCGCCCCGGCGATGACCAGGGCAATGGCCGCTCCGGTCAGGTTCCAAGTCTTCATAATCATCCTCCCTTGGATGGTTGAATTTAGGCCCGCAATCTTTCGCCCGTGGCCTTGTCGAAAAGCATTATCTCGTCCTCCGCGACCGCGAAGGTCCGGCTTTCGCCCGATGGGATCCGGTCCGCGCTCCCGATCTCGGCCAGCACCTCGGCGGGGCCGCAGCGGCACACTAAGACGGATTGCGCGCCCAAATATTCCGACACGATCACCCGCATCTCCAACGGCGCGCCGCTTTCTAACCCGACGGACGACGGCCGAATTCCAACCTCGACCTGCCGCCCAGAGGCCTTGACCGCCCCCGCCACCAAGTCCGGTGCCAAAGGCAAGTCGTAGCCGTCGCCCCTTACGCGGTCACCCTCGATCTCGCCGTCCAGGAAGTTCATGGACGGCGATCCGATGAACCCGGCCACGAAGCGATTGACGGGGTTGGCGAACAATTCCTCCGCCGTGCCCTGCTGCTGCACAATTCCGGCATTCATCACCACGATCCGGTCACCCAAGGTCATCGCCTCGACCTGGTCGTGCGTGACATAGACCATGTTCTTGTCGATCCGGTCCCGCATCTCGGCCAGTTCGGTCCGCATCCGCGCGCGCAGCTTGGCGTCCAGATTGCTGAGCGGCTCGTCAAACAAAAACACCCCGGCATCCCGCACCAGCGCCCGCCCCATGGCAACCCGCTGCCGCTGCCCGCCCGACAAGGCCGCAGGCTTCCGGTCCAGCAGGTGCTCGATATGCAGCATCTCGGCCGCTTTGCGCACCCGCGTGTCGATCTCCGATGCCGACGTCCGCGCCAGACGCAGCGCAAAGCTCATGTTCTTCGCCACCGACATATGCGGGTACAAGGCGTAATCCTGGAACACCATCGCCACGTCCCGCTCCTTCGGCTCCAACCGACCGATGGGCCGGTCGCCGAAGAAAATCTCACCACCCGATAATGTCTCTAATCCTGCCAATAGCCGCAACGTCGTGGACTTTCCGCAGCCCGACGGCCCGACCAAAACGGTGAATTCCCCATCGTCCAAGCTCAGGTCCAGCGGCGGCAGAACCTGCACAGACCCGTAGGACTTTTCGACCTGGTCGAAGACGATCTGCGGCATGAACCCTCCCAATGCCGGCCCCGCGATGCGGACCTCCCCCGGCCCGCCCATCCTGTCCCCTGGACACAGATCCGGGAAGGTGCCACGGTCAGCCAACCACGTTAACGTTAACGTAGATGAGGCAAGCCCTGACGGTAAAACAAGAAATCCGATATCCACAGAGCCGCCGCCTGTCGATCCGACACGTGGCGGACGCCGCTGGCGTGTCGATGATGACCGTCAGCCGGGCGCTGCGCGGCATCGACGGCGTCTCGGAACCCACGCGCGCGCGTATCGCCACAATCGCGCGCGAGATGGGCTATGTGCCCAACGGCAATGCCCGGGCCTTGGCCGAAACCAACTCTAAGCTCATCGGCCTCAGCCTGCCCAACCTCTTCAACGACGTCTTCGCCGACATCCTGGAAGGGATGCGTCGGACCTTGCATGGCGCAGGCTATTCCACGGTCATCGACACCACCGACTACGACCCCCTCCGCGAACTCGATTGGTTCGAACGGATGACCATCTGGCGCCCCGCCGCCGTGGTTCTGACGGGCTGCACGCACGCCGACCAACTCCGCGGTCACTTAACGCGCAGCCCCCTGCCCGTGGTCGAACTTTGGGACGTCACCGATACCCCAATCGACCTCTGCGTCGGCTGCGATCACCGCGCGGCTGGCCTGGACTTAGCGCGCCACGTCGCGACGCTGGGCTACCGCCGCCCCGCCTTCGTCGGCCCGCCCGAAGGTCTGGATCCCCGGGCCGAAGCACGCATCACCGGCATTCGCCAAGCCTTCGCCGAGGTCGCTGCCCAAACGCTGCACCGGGTTCCAGCCGAGGGCGGCCACGCCTTCGGTGTTGGCGCCCAGGGCTTCGCGGCCCTGCCCAAAGACACCCATGACGTGGTGTTCTTCCACAATGACAACACGGCGTTCGGTGGTATGATGGCAGCCCAGGCGGCGGGCCTCGACGTCCCAGGCGATATTGGCATCGTCGGCTTCAATCGCCTGGACCTGACCCGGGTCCTACCGCGCCCGCTCACCACGATCGAAACACCCCGCCGCCAAATCGGCGAAATCGCCGCCCGCCACCTGTTGGCTCGCCTCAACGGCCTGTCTCCGCCGCCGGTCACTACACTGCCCTGCAAGTTGATCCCGGGCCAAACCGTCCACGAAATCTGATCTTTGTCTTCCTCTGGCCAGAAATACCTTCGGGGGTTTCTTAAGGGGGCAGACGGCCCCCTTAAGCGGGGAGTTTGAGGGGCTGGCCCCTCAAGCCCCCCTCAAGGCCACTGTGCCCCGCGCCGGTTCAGCGCCACGGAATACACAGACGTCGTCGCCGTGATGTACAGAACATGCTTTGCCCGCCCCCCAAAGCACACATTGCTCACCTTCTCCGGCACAAGAATCTTCCCCAAAAGCCGACCATCAGGCGCATAGCAATGCACACCATCCCCGGCCGAACTCCACAGGTTGCCATCCTCATCCATCCGAAACCCGTCCGCGATCCCGGCATCCGGCTTGGCGAACAGGCGTCCGTCCGACGGTCGCCCCTCGACCACGTCGTACACCCGGATATGTTGCGGATCGTCCGACCAGATCCGACCCGTATCGGCTACGTAAAGCAGGCTCTCATCCGGCGAAAACGCCAATCCATTGGGGCAATTCATGTCGGTGACGACCTGCTCCAACGACCCATCCGGGTCCAACCGGTATACTACGCAAGCATTCTTCTGCTCGGACCGCGCGCCCTCGTAGTCCATCATAATCCCATAATGGGGATCGCTGAACCAAACCGCCCCATCCGAGGCTACGATCACATCATTGGGTGAGTTCAGCGGCTTTCCGTCGTACCGATCCGCCAGAACCGTAATTGTCCCGTCCCATTCAGTCCGCGTCACCCGACGACCAAGATGTTCGCACGACACCAGCCGCCCCTGCCGATCCCGCGTGTGCCCATTGGAGAAGTTGCTATCCGCTCGGTAGGTCGTGATCCCGATCCCTGGCGTCCATCGCATGATTCGATTGTTCGGAATGTCCGAAAACAGCAGGCACCCCGCATCCCCAAACCAGACCGGGCCTTCGACCCAATCGAAACCGGTGGCCAACTGTTTCACCGGCGCATTGCCCAGCACATAGGTCCCGAAGACTGGGTCGATGATCTCGAAATCCCGCATGGCAATCCCTCCCTGATGCAGGCGCAGGGATGACCGATCGGGTGAATGCGGTCAAACGGGGCAGGTCCCGGCGCCGCTCGAGCCGCTTGCAACCAAGCGACCCCGCTTTCAAGGGAAGAGGCCGTCGCCTGTCGCCCTGCAAGGCCATAAAGGCCCGGTCGCGAACGACCGGGCCATCCCCATTAGGGCAGCAGGACCGCGTCGATGACATGGATTACGCCGTTGGTGGCGGTCACGTCCGGGGTGATGACATTCGCGCCGCCGACGGTCACGCCGCTGCCCGTCCCGTCGACGATCAGGTTCGAGCCTTGCAGCGTCGGGATCGTCCCCCGATTGCCCAGAATCTGCGACGCTGGATAGCTGTTTCCTGCCACATGATAGGTCAGGATGTTCACCAGCTGATCGCGGTTCTCCGGCTCTAACAACGATTCGACTGTGCCTGCGGGCAACGCGGCGAAGGCATCGTCCGTCGGGGCAAACACGGTCAGCGGGCCGGGCGCCTTGAGCGCATCGACCAAACCCGCCGCCTGCACGGCGGCGACCAAGGTGGTGAAGGTGCCCGCGCCGACGGCGACGTCGACGATATCGCCCGATTGCGCCAGCGCAGGCGCGGCCAGGCTCAGCGCGGCGCCCGCAGCGGCGAAGCCAGCACCGGTTTTCAGAAGCGAGCGGCGGGTGAAGGTGGTCATGATCAGGTCTCCCGTTGAAGTGTGTGTAAATTTTCCACGTGTGGCAAAGTGGCCCGCAGAGCCGTTTCGTCAACATGAAGGGTGGAAAAAATTCACACATCTGCCAGATACCGCTGATGGCAACCGACGATTCAGACCGTTTTCTGCGCGTTCTCCGCGGCCTGATCAGACCCCTTGTGCGGGTTCTGATCGCCCGTGGCGTGACGGCTCCCGCATTCTATCGGCTCCTGAAATCCGTCTATGTGGACGTCGCCGACCAATCGTTCCGCCTGGAAGACGAGGCTCCGACCGACAGCCGGATCAGTCTTTTGACCGGCGTTCACCGCCGAGACGTCAAGACCCTTCGCGCCGCTGGCGACGATGGCTGGGAAGCCGCCCGCGCCAAGTCGGCCGCCTTTGCCACCGTGCTCAGCCGTTGGCGCGCCGCCGGGTCCGACCCGCTGCCCCGCGCCGCCTTCGACACGTTGGTGACCGATGTCAGCACCGACATCCGCCCCCGCACCGTGCTGGATGAATTGTTGCGGCAGGGCTTGATCGTGGCCGATGGCGATCTCTTGCGCCTGACGGATGCGGCCCTGGCCGGGCCCCGCGCCGACGACCACCGTCTGGTCTTCTTCGCCGCCAACCTGGGCGACCACCTGGCCGCCGCCGCCGAAAATCTGCTGGCCGAGGATCCGCCGTTCCTGGAACGCGCCGTGTTCTACACCCGCCTCACGCCCGACGCCGTCGACAAGTTGGAGGCCCGCGCCCGCGAACTGGGTCAGGACGTGCTCGTGACGCTGGATGCGGAAAGTCGCGCCGCCCAAGACGCGGGAAAGATGGACCCCACCAACACGGAACGTTATCGCTTCGGCCTGTATTTCTACCGCGAGGGGGCGGACGACAGGTGACCACCCGGCGGAGCGTTTTGACCCTACTGGCCGGCAGCGCCCTTGCCGCTTGCCAGCCCACCGCACCCGTGGTCGTCACCCGCGATGCGCCCGACCCGTTCGAGGGCGGGATCGGCGGCACCGGCATCGTCGGCGTCCTGACCGATTTCGGCAGCCTGATCGTCAACGGCCTTCGGGTCGAATTGACGACCGGAACGACGATCGCGACACCCTTCGGGCGCGTGACCGAGGGCGCCCTGGCCCCCGGTCAGGCCCTCACCATCGTGGCCAATCGCAGCGCCGACCGCTTGGTGGCCCGCCATGTGCGCATCGACCATCCGCTGATCGGGACCGTTGCAGCGGACCTGACCGTCAATGGCGTACCTGTCCGACCCGAAGCGGGGGCGGTCGGTCGCCTGATCCCGGGTCAGCGGGTCGCGATCAGCGGGCTTTGGGCCGGGGCCGGCGTCTCGGCTAGCCGGATCGACCCTGCCGACACCCTTGCCGATCCCCTCGCTTCGGCGGCCCCCGACATAGTCGCCGGCGTCGCTGGCACGGGCGGCCCGACAGGCCGCACCCTGGGCGGACAACCCGTCCGGCTGCCCGACGGCGTCGCTGCGTCAGGTGATTACGTGGCCGCCCGCGGCCGCTATGCCGATGGCGTTCTGACCGCCTCGATCACCCGGCGGGGGCGCTTCGTGACCGGTGCGGCCTCGCTCCGGCAATTGTCGGTCGAAGGTTATCTAGAACCCGTCTCAGCCGCGCCCGGCTTCCGCGTGGCGGGCTTGGGACACAGCTTTGGGCGCCAGCTCGATCTTGCCCCCCTGTCGCAAACCCGAGCCGCTTATTTCGGCCGCTATGACGGGCTCTTCCAGGCGGCAACGGGGTATGTCCTGCCGGACAGCTTCGCCGCCCGCCGCCGATTGCTGCTGGACGGCTTCCAAGGCGGGCACGAGGCCGAGGTCGTGCGCCTCTGACAGGGATGTGAGGGAGCCGTCTCTGGCCCTCCTCCGGCCGATTGGATAGCCGGATCTCCGCAAGGAGACGTCATGAAGACCCTGATCCCCCTGACCCGCGACCTCCTCCTGATCGGGGGGGGTCATGCTCATGCGCTGGTCCTGCGTCTCTGGGGAATGGACCCGCTGCCCGGCGTGCGCGTGACCGTCATAAATCCCGGACCGACGGCCCCCTATAGCGGGATGCTGCCCGGCCACGTCGCCGGCCATTACACCCGGGACGAGCTGGATATCGACCTGGTCCGCGTGGCGCGCTTCGCCGGCGCGCGCCTGATCGACGGGGCGGCGGACGGGATCGACCTGGATGCCAAGACGGTCTCCGTTCCGGGCCGCGATCCGATCCCCTGGGATGTCGCCTCCATCGATATCGGCATTCATACCGAGATGCCGGATCTGCCCGGTTTCGCCGAGCACGCCATCGGCGCCAAGCCCCTGGATCGCTTCGCCAGGGAATGGCGCGCCTATCGCAAGGCCGCCAACGCGGGCGAGATCGCCAAAGACATCGTCATCATCGGGGGCGGGATCGCCGGAGTTGAACTGTCCATGGCCATGGCCCATGCCGTTCCCGGCGCATGCATCACCGTTCTCGACAAGGCCGACGACATCACGGGCACCAGCGCAGCGCCCCGCTTGCACCGCGCGATGTCCGACCTCGGCGTCCGGTTCCACGGTGGCGTCTCGGTCGCGCGGATCGAACCCGACCGAGTGGTGCTGGACGACGGCGACGCCATACTAGCCGCCTTCATCACCGGTGCCGCTGGGGCGCGACCGCATCCCTGGGTGGCGCAGACGGCCCTGCCGCTGGAGACCGGCTTCATCCGGGTCCGCCCTGACCTGTCGGTCGAGGGCCGCGACGACCTTTTCGGAGCGGGCGATTGCGTTCTAATGACCGAGACGCCCCGGCCCAAGGCCGGCGTCTTCGCCGTGAGATCCGCGCCGATTCTGCATCAGAACCTGCGTGCCGCCCTGTCTGGCCGTCGAACGCAGCCGTTCAAACCGCAGCAGAAATACCTCAAGCTGATCTCGCTCGGCGGTAAGGACGCGCTGGCTGAACGCGGCGGCCTTGCAGTCTCCCATCCCTGGCTTTGGCGCTGGAAAGATCAAATCGACCGCAAGTTCATGGCCCAACTAACCGAGCTTCGGCCGATGCAACCCGAACCTCCGCCCGACCTGGTGGCTGACGGCGTCGGGGACGAGATGGCCGATGCCAAGCCGCTCTGCGCCGGGTGCGGCTCGAAGGTGTCGCGCCGAGCGCTTGCAGGTGCGCTCGCGGACCTGCCACCAGCAGCGCGCCAGGACATTCTGTCCGACCCTGGTGACGACGCCGCCGTGCTGGCGACCGGCGATGCTCGCCAGGTTCTGACCACCGATCACCTGCGGGCCTTCACCGCCGATCCGACCCTCTTCGCCCGGATCGCCACGATCCATGCGCTGGGTGACATCTGGGCCATGGGCGCCACGCCCCAGGCCGCCGTCCTCACGGCCATCCTGCCGCGAATGTCTGAGGCCCTCCAAACCCGGACCCTTCGCGAAATCACCCAAACCGTCGCCGAGACCCTGGCCGCGGTGGGCGCCGGCCTCGCCGGTGGTCATTCCATGATGGCTGACGAATTGTCCCTCGGCCTCGCCGTGACTGGCTTGTTGGATAGCCCCGCCATCGGCTTGGACGGGGCGGAGCCGGACGACGCGCTGATCCTGACCAAGCCGCTCGGCACCGGCGCGATCCTGGCGTCCGAGATGGCCTGTAAGGCCCGCGGGCAAGACGTGATGGACATGCTCACCACCATGGCACGCCCCCAAGGGGACGCTGCCGCAATCCTCCGCGGTGCCCATGCGATGACCGATGTGACCGGTTTTGGCCTTGCCGGGCATCTGATGAATGTCTGCCAAGCCTCTGGCACCGGGGCGCAGATCGACCTCGCCGCGCTCCCTATCTATTCCGGGGCCGAGGCTGCCGTCACCGGCGGCCATCTCTCGGTCCTGCATGGCCCGAACCGCCGCTCCGCGCCCGTCGATGGCGCAGACGGCGCAACGGGCCTTCTCCTCCACGATCCCCAGACAGCGGGCGGCCTGCTCGCGGCGGTGCCCGCGACCCGGGCGGACGCACTTCTGAAGGACCTTGCGGATGCGGGGCATCCCGCTGCCCGCATCGGCCGGATCGTGAACGATCCGGGTTTGCGCGCAGGCTAACCCGCCAGCGCCAGGATGCGATCTGCGGCGGCCTGGAAATCCGCCTTCGTCCCGCCCTGCATCGCGACTGGGCCGCCCAAAGCCTTTCGCGGCAGCGTCCGATACCGGGGGTCGTAATGCGCCCCAATCAGGTCTTCCGCCAAGGCCAAGAAGTCCCGCGCCCTTGCCAGGCTGTGCCAATGCTCGATCCGCTCGCGCGCATGATAGGGCCGCAGCGCGTCGATCCGATGGACCAACAGATCCGCGTCCGCCGTCAGATCGGGATAGGCCTCGACCAAGTGTCGAGCCCGCACCGCCAGAGGTACCTCCAGCCGCACGGCGTCGGCCGACCCCATGGCCGCCCAAACCGATGGCGGAATACGGACCCGGCCAATCGCATTGCTTTCGGCTTCCATGAAAACCGGCTTAGCGGGATCCAGCATTCCGAACGCCTGGGCCAACCGGGATTCGAACATCTTCTGCGACGGTTGCCCCCCAGCCAGCCCGCCGAAATTCGACCCCCGGTGGGCGGCCGACCCTTCCAGGTCGATCACCTGTCCCCCGGCTTCGGCGATATGGCGCAGCAGGACCGTCTTGCCGCTGCCCGTGCCGCCGTCGATCACGATCAACCGATGGGGCACCGCGTCATCATAGAGCCGCGCCTTCACCAACCGCCGGTAGGAGCGGTAGCCGCCGTCCAGCACCTCCACCCGCCAGCCGATCTGCGCCAGAATCGACGCAAAGCTGCCCGACCGCTGACCACCCCGCCAGCACATCACCAGGGGCCGCCAGCCGCCGTCGCGGTCCGCCAGCGGACCGTCGATATGGGCCGCCGCGTTCCGCGCCACCAAGGCGGCGCCGATCTTGCGGGCCAGGAAGCGGTCTTGGCGGACATAGATGGTCCCGACTTTCGCCCGCTCCCGATCCGACAGCACGGGCAAGTTGATCGCGCCCGGCATGTGATCCTCGGCGAACTCGGCCGGGGCGCGCACGTCGATGATATCGTCGAAGGGCAGCGTGCCGGGCAGCGGTAGATCGGTCAGCGTGAAGGCCATGGGGCGATGTGCGGGCACGGGGCGGCCGCGTCAACCGGACAGGGCGATGCGCATCCCGTCTCGGCCCAGATGCAGCGGGCCGGTCCAATGGCGTCGCACCTCCCGCGTCCAATCGTCCTGCCCAAAACCGGGCAGGCCGTCGGGCACGAAATGGTTCAGCGCCAGCGCCTTGACTCCGGCCGCCTGGGCCAGCCGCCCGACCTCGTGTGCGGGCGTATGGGACCACAGGATATGCTGCTCCAACCGAGGATCGGGGTCCGGGATACGCGCGGTCGTCGCAGCCACCCCGTCCACCAACATCGCCTGATGGACCAGCAAATCCGCACCACGCGCAAAGTCCTCCATCGCCGGCAGCGGGGCCGTATCGCCCGACAGAACGACCCGCGTGTCGCCCGCCGTCACGCGCAGTGCGAAGCTGTCAGCGATGGGCGGGTGATCGTTGCGGAGCACCTCGACCCGCAGGTCACCGATCCGGCGATCATATTCGTCCGAGAGCGCGTCCAAATCGGCCAGCGGCGCCAGGGGCGGCCGCCCCTCGTCCCGCTGCCGCAATTCGACATTGAAGGACATGGCGGCCAGGAAGTGCCGCCAATAGGCCTCCAGCCCCGGCGGCCCGATCACCGGCACCGGCCGGGCCAGCCCGCAAGTCCAGGCCGTGTGCAGGAGAGGACCCAATTCCAGGTAATGATCCGAATGCAGATGCGTCACGACGATGGCGTCGATTTCGGTCAGCACCACGCCCTGGTCGCAAACCCCCATGGCGGCGCCCAGCCCCGCATCGACCAGCACCGTCAGCCCGCCCATCCGCACCAGGGTCGACGTCGGTCGATTGGATTCGGGCCGGATCGCTGGCCCGCCCTTTACGTCCAGCAGGGCGGCCCAATCCTCGGCGTCGGTCAGGGCTCGTCAGGCTCCCGGTCCAGCAAGACGCGGGCGGCGTCGCCTTCCAGGTCGTCATATTGCCGAGCCCGCAGCGTCCACAGACAGGCCACCATGCCGAGCCCGCCCAGAAACAGCGAAATCGGGATCAAGAACACGAGCACATTCATCGGCGCACCTTCAGTCGGATGGCGTTCAGCACCACCAGGATGGACGAGGTCGACATGGCCGCCGCCGCCATCAGCGGCGTGGCCAGGCCGGCCATCGCTAGCGGCACGCTGATCGCATTATACGTCGCTGCCAAGCCGAAATTCTGCAGAATCCGCCGCCGCGCCTGGCCGGCCAGGTCCAGCGCCTGGGGGATCACCGACAGATCGCCGCCCAGCAGCACCGCGTCCGAGGCCGCGCGCGCCGCATCCAACGCGGTCGCGGGCGCGATGGACACATGGGCCGCCGCCAGCGCCCCGGCATCGTTCAGCCCGTCGCCGACCATCAGCACCTTGTGCCCCTGGGCCGCCTGGTCGCGCAGCAGCGCCAGCTTGTCCTGGGGATCGGCCTCGGCCCGCCAATCGGGCAGGTTCAGCGTCTCGGCCAGGCGCCGCACCGGTTCGGTTCGGTCGCCAGACAGCAGCAACACCGGCAAACCTGCGCGCTGCGCGGCGGCCACCAATTCGGCGGCGCCGGGGCGCAGCGTCTCGACCGGACTGACATTGATGGGGTCGCGGTCCGGCAGCACCAGTTCCGTCCCCCGGGCGCCCCGACCCAGGCGAACCGGCCGCCCCTTCCACCGGGCCTCTACCCCGTCGCCCGACACTTCGCGAACCGAATTCAACTCGGCCGCCCGCATGTCGGACAAGGCCGCCGCGATGGCGCGCGACACCGGATGATCCGACGCCCGCGCCAGCCCCAGCGCGACCGACGCCGCCTCCGGGTCCAGATGGTCCAACTTGGCGACGCCGGTGGTCAGCGTACCGGTCTTGTCCAGCACGATCGCGTCGACCTGGGCCAACCGTTCCAACGCCGTGGCCGATTTTAACAGCAGGCCCAGCTTGAACATCCGCCCGCTGGCCGACACCGACACGGCCGGAACGGCCAGGCCCAAGGCGCAGGGGCAGGTGATGATCAGCAGAGCGACGGCCACCAGCAGCGACTTGTGAACGTCGCCCGTGGCGATGAACCAGCCGGTAAAGCCGATGGCCGCCAAGCTATGCACAAGGGGCGCATAGATGCGCGCGGCCCGGTCGGCCAAGGCAACATGTTTGCCTCGCGCGCCCTCGGCCACGGCCACCGCACGGGCCATGCGGCGCAGGCTCGTATCCTCGCCCACGGCGGACGTCCGTAGGACCAGCGGGGCGCCCAGAACCGTTTCGCCCGCCGCCACGTCGGTGCCGGGGATGGCACGAACCGGCAGACTCTCACCAGTCAGTAGCGACCGGTCCAGATCGGCCGCGCCCTCGATCACTTCCCCATCCACCGGGACCCGCGCGCCGGGTGCAACTCGGATGCGGTCCCCGATCGCCAGATCGGCGGTCGGCACCACGCGGTCGCCGCTTTCGGTCAGCAAGGTCGCCCGCGGCACCTCCAACGCGGTCAGCGCCGCCGCCGCCGACCGCGCCGCGCGGCGCGTCCGATGGTCCAAGTAGCGCCCGATCAGCAGGAACAGCGTCAGGGACAGGGCCGCGTCGAACCAGGCATCCTCGCCGCCCACATAGGCTTCGTGCACCGACATGCCCAAGGCCAGCAGGATCGCCAGGCTAATGGGCACATCCATGTTCACCCGGCGGGCCGACAAGGCCGTCAGGGCCGAGGCATAGAACGGCCGCGCCGCGTAGATCACCGCCGGCACGGCGATAGCCGCGCTAATCCAGTGGAACAGATCGCGGGTAATCTCGCTCGCCCCCGACCAGATGGCGACCGACAGGATCATGACGTTCATCATGCCGAAGCCCGCCACACCGATCCGCATCAAAAGGCCGCGCCCCTCGGAGTCGACGGCGGGGGCCAGCGCGCTGTCGTCCATCTCGCGCGCGGCGAAGCCCTTGGCGTCCAGCGCGGCGATCAACGGCGTCGCATCGGCGAAGGCCCCGCTGACGCGCACCTGCTTGTCGCCCAGATTCACCCGCGCCTCGGCCACGTCCGGCAGCGCCTTCAGCGCCCCCTCGACCCCGGCGATACAGCCCGCGCAGCGCATGTCTGGCACTGACAGGACCACATGGCGCCGCGTCTCGACCAGCGCATGGGGATCGGCGAAGGCGGTCATTGCACGCGCGCCAGCTTCAGGCGTTTCTGAAACAAGGTCCCGTCGGATGATGTCGCTTCCAACCGCAGGTCCCAGTTGCCGGGGCGCAATTCGACCGGAGCGCGCCAGACTGCGCCGTCGAAGGCGAAGGCCGGGATGATGTCGTCCGAGACGTTCGTGGCCCGGCCCAGCACGGACGTGATCCGCGCGTCGGCCACCGGCGTGCCGTCGGCCTGCCGCAGGTCCAGGATCAGCATCCCGTCCGCCACATGGGCGGTCGACGCCCAACCCAGAGCCTCCTGCGCGGCGCGCTGCGCGTCGAACTTCTGTGAGGCGACGTAGCTGTTCTTAGTCTCCAGCCCCGGGAAAGTCTTCACTGCGTTGAAGGCCAACGTCAGGTTGACGGTGATGATGGTCCCGAACATCAGGACGAAAATGGCCAGGACCTTACGGCCCGTGATGACTGCGTTCATCGAAGCTCTCCTTACCGAAGAAAAGGGTGTCCACATGGGCGCGTTCGCCCGAAATCAGATCCTCGACCCAGAAGCGCAGATCGGTGCGGTCGGCGCTGGCCGCCGGGTCCTGGGGCCGGGCCGAGACGTAGACGCGCTGGCGATAGGTCTCGTTTGCCGGGACGCTGACGGACAGCGTGTCCCGCCCCTCCAGTTGGATCCGCATCATCGTGTCCGAGGTCAGCGACAGATGGAACGCCCGTGCCTCGCCATGCTTGTTGCGCAACCGGATGTCGTAGGCGTTGCGGATCGTCCCGTCCGACAGGGTCACGAAGGTCGGGTTACGCACCGGTGCCACGGTCATGTCGATCTCGGGCCGGATGAAAAGGCCAACGACCAGCGCGATGCCAATGGCAGCCCAGGCAATGCCATAAAGGATTGTCCGAGGCCGAAAGATGTGCTTCCAGGCCGGCTGCGGCTGCCAGTCGCGGCTGCCCTGGGTCAGCAACGGCACCGGCCCGGCATTGGGGGCAGGTGCGGGCGCGCCGTCGGCGATCATGGTTCGCGCGGCAACGTCCGGCGCGTCGGTGCCCATGGGCCGCACGGGCGCCAACTCTCCCGGCTCGGTCGGGGGGCGGTCGTCCAGGGCCAGATAGTCGATCAGACCCCGGGGGCGGCCGATCTTGTCCATGACCTCGTCACAGGCATCAATGCACAGCGCGCAGGTGATGCAGGCCATCTGCTGACCGTCGCGGATGTCGATGCCGGTGGGGCAGACATTCACGCAGGCCATGCAGTCGATACAATCGCCCGCGTGTTCGTCCCGCTTCTTCCCCCGCGGCTCGCCCCGCCAATCGCGGTAGCCGACCGTCAGCGTGCCTTCATCGACCATAGCCGCCTGGATGCGCGGCCAGGGGCACATGTAGATGCAGACCTGTTCGCGCATGAACCCGCCCAGCACAACCGTCGTGGCCGTCAGGATCGCGACGGTCATATAAGCGACCGGATGGGCGTTCCCCGTCAGCAAATCGACCAGCAGTGTGGGCGCATCGGCGAAGTAGAAGACCCAAGCGCCACCGGTGGCCATCCCGATCAGGATCCAGATCGTCCATTTGGTCAGGCGCAGCCGGGTCTTACGCGCATCCCACGGCGCTTTCCACAAACGCACCCGCGCGTTACGGTCACCCTCGATCCAGCGCTCGACCGTCAGGAACAGATCGGTCCAGACCGTCTGCGGGCAGGCATAGCCGCACCAGACCCGGCCTAGCGCCGAGGTGAAAAGGAACAGGCCCAGGCCGGCCATGATCAGCAACCCGGCCACGAAGTAGAATTCGTGCGGCCAGATCTCGATCCAGTAGAAGTAAAACCGCCGCCCCGCCAGATCGACCAACACGGCCTGGTCAGGCAGGTTCGGTCCCCGGTCCCAGCGGATCCAAGGCACCAGGTAGTAGATGCCGAGCGTCAGGGCCATGATGATCCACTTCAGGGTCCGGAACGTGCCCTTCACCTTTCTTGGGAAGATCGGTTCGTCCGGGGCGAACAGCGGTGTAGTTTCGGTCATTGCAGTCTCCACGGGAGAGGGAGGCCCGTTTGATCCTGCCTCGCATGCGTGTCTTCGCGGTTCCTTGACGTGGATCAACAGGCCGAATGACGTCGGGGACATTGGGAAACGTGAAGTGCCCCCGGTGCGGGAGAACACCGGGGGCACCATCGCCAAGCTCCCTCAAGCCGGGCCTTCCGCGCCGTCTTTGGCAAGCGGAGCGGGAATTCGGGTCACACACGGCCGAAGCGACCGTCTGTCACTCCAGTTAGCTCAGGCTGGACTCGGCGACTTTGACACAGGTCAAGCCCGAGCCCCGGATCAGAATGTCGCCGGCACACGGGCGGAAACCCGCTTCCGGAACCGAAAATCGGCGCCCGGCCCTCAAGCCGAACGCCGATCGAGGATGTCTCCCTGGGCCAGGGTTCGGCTACTCGACAGCCGCCTCGCCGCCACCCAGCGAGTGAACATAGCTCGCGACCGCACGCACCTGCGCCTCGCCCAAACGGGCTTCCCAGGGCGGCATAACGCCGAAGCGGGCTTGCGCGATGCTCTCGGTCACGTCGCCGACCTCTCCGCCATAGAGCCAGATGGCGTCGGTCAGGTTCGGCGCGCCAACGAACCGGTCGCCGGTCCCGTCCGACATATGGCACGAAGAACAATTGTCCTCGTAAAGGATCGCCCCATCAGCGTCCCCCTCGCCCATCCCACTCAGGGAGCGGACATGGGCCACCAGCGACGCGATCTCTTCGTCAGCGAGGATCTCGCCGAAGGCGGGCATCTCGGACCAGCGCGCATCGGGATCGGCTTCGTTGCGAATACCGTGCCGGACGGTCCAGGTGATCTCCTCCAACGACCCGCCCCAGAGCCAGTCATCGTCCAAGAGGTTGGGATAGCCGGCCGCCTGGACCCCGGCCGCCCCCGCGCCGTGGCATTGGGAGCAATTGTTGCGAAAGACCGATTCCCCCGCCGAAACGGCGAAGCGGTGCAGGTCGGCATTCTGCGGCAGCGTCGCCAGATCGGCCGCCACCAGGGCGTCCATATTCCCGGCATTGGCGGCGTTCACCCGCTCGATCTCCTCGGCGACTTCACCGCGGGTCGAATAGCCCAGGACGCCCGACGTCGCGGACGAGACCAGCGGCCAGGCGGGGAACAAGATCGTATAGATGATCCCCCAGACAATGGTCGCATAGAACGTCCACAGCCACCAACGCGGCAGGGGCGTGTTCAGCTCCTCGATCCCGTCCCAGCTGTGGCCGGTGGTTTCGGTGCCGGTTTCCTCATCGATGCGCTTGTCGCTCATGGCGCACCTTCCTTTCCAAAGACGTTCGGGACCTGTCCGCAGGAACAGCCGGGACAGGCATTGGGACAGTCCATCGGATCCACCTCCCGGAAGGGGACCTGGGCCGCATCGTCATGCAGCGGCTTCGAGCCGGGGCGGAACACGTAGATCGCCGCGCCGACGAAAAAGCTGAACAGAAACAGAAGCGCCCAGCTATCGGCGAATTCGCGGGCCAGCGAATAGAAATCCATGTCGCCCTCCTTTAGCGGCTGGCGTCGGGTTCGAAGGTGGAGAAGTCCACCAGCGTGCCGAGCATCTGCAGATAGGCCACCAGCGCGTCCATTTCGGTCAGCGCGGGGTTGCCGTCGAAGTTGCGGACATTGACCTCGCCATAGCGGTCGAACAGGCCATCGGTGTCGCCGAAGGGCTCGGCCTGGACCATCATGTCGGCGCGCGCCATCTGGACCATATCGTCCGTGTAGGGCACGCCGACGATCCGATGCGTTCCCACCAACTCGCCGATATATTCCGTCTCAAGCACGGCGTCGGCCAGGAACGCGTATTTCGGCATCACCGATTCCGGCACCACGCTTTGCGGGTCCATCAGGTGATCCACGTGCCATTCATCCGAGTAGCGACCGCCGACCCGGGCCAGATCCGGCCCCGTCCGCTTGGAGCCCCACTGAAACGGGTGGTCGTACATGCTCTCGGCGGCTAGCGAATAATGCCCATACCGCTCCACCTCGTCGCGCATCGGCCGGATCATCTGACTGTGGCAGACATAGCAGCCCTCGCGGATGTAGATGTCCCGGCCAGCCAGTTCGAGCGGGGTGTAGGGGCGCATGCCCTCCACCTCCTCGATGGTGTTTTCCAGCCAGAACAGCGG
>JBCDCW010000021.1:0-22665 GCA_039180995.1 Pseudomonadota bacterium | reverse complement strand
GGAGACGCGGCCGGTGAAATCGGCGCCCACCTTGTCGGCCAGGAAGGCGGCCAGATAGCGGTCATTGGTGTCGCGTTCGGCCACCATGGAGCGACGCTCTGCTTCGGAGATGAGTTTGGCTGTGGCGTCTAGATGTTCGAGATCCCAGGGGCTTAGGCCATCGTCCCCCCAGCCATGGGCTGTGATCAGCGCGCGGTGGACGATCAGGTCGGCGTAACGGCGGATGGGGCGAGGTGAAGTGGGCATAGGCCCGGAGCGCCAGGCCGAAATGGCCGAGGTTGCCGGGGGAATAATAAGCTTGCGTCATGGCGCGCAGCGTGGACATGGAGATCAGCTCCGACAAGGATGTGTCGGCGGCGTCGTGGAGCAGTTTGTTGAGGGTCGCGGTGCGCAGAACCTGGCCCTTGGCGAGGGTAAAGCCGCTGGCCTTGGCGGTTTCGCGCAGGCTGTCGAGCTTGTCCTCGGGCGGTTCTTCGTGGACGCGGTAGAGGAGCGGAGTGCGCTTGGCTTCCAGGACCTCGGCGGCAGCGACGTTGGCGAGGATCATGAATTCCTCGATCAGCCGGTGGGCGTCGAGGCGGTCGCGGAAGGCGACGCCGGTGACGTCGCCGTCTTCTGACAGGGTTATGCGCCGTTCGGGCAGGTCCAGGTCCAGCGGTTGGCGCCGGTCGCGCGCCGTTTTGAGGGCGGCGTAGGCGGCGTAGAGGGGCTTCAGGACCGGCTCTAGCAGCGGCTCGGTGCGGGCGTTTGGAGCGCCGTCGATGGCGGCTTGGACCTCGCCGTAATGCAGGCTGGCGGGCGAGCGCATGAGGGCGCGGTGAAAGCGTTGGTCGAGCTTGGTGCCGTCCGCTTTGATGCGGATGCGGGCGGCGATGCAGGCGCGATCAACGCCTTCATGCAGGCTGCAAAGATCGCCGGAGAGTGCATCGGGCAGCATCGGCACGACGCGGTCGGGGAAGTATGTGGAATTGCCCCGCTCGCGCGCTTCGCGGTCCAGCGCGGAGCCGGGGCGGACATAATGGGCGACGTCGGCGATGGCGACCCAGAGGACGAAACCATCTTTGTTATCAGAAGCTTCGTCGGGTTCGGCGTAGCAGGCATCGTCGTGGTCGCGGGCGTCGGACGGGTCGATGGTGATCAGGGGCAGGTCGCGTAGATCGAGCCGTTCGCCGAGTTCGGCCGGTTGGGCGGCTTCGGCTTCTCGGATAGCCTCGTCAGGGAAATCGTCGCGCAATCCGTGCTGATGGATGGCGATCAGGCTAACGGCTTTGGCGGCGCCGGGGTCGCCTAAGCGGTTGACGATGCGGGCTTTTGGGAGGCCCATGCGGGTGCGGCCGCCGATTTGTTCGGCCTCGACCAATTCGCCGTCGCGGGCGCCGCCGGTGTCGTGGGGGCCGATCAGCCATTCGCGGTCGTTGCCCTTGTCGACGGGCAGAATGCGGCCACCTTCGGAGCCCGCGCGATACACGCCGACAACGCGGCGCGGGCCGGTGCCGATGCGGCGGATAAGGCGGCCTTCGTGGCTGTGATTTTCGCCTATGACCTCGGTCAGGCGGACCAGGAGGCGGTCGGCGGGACCGAGGGCCGGGTCGTCATCCTTCTGAATGTAAAGGATTTTGGGTTCCGGTGCGTCGCCTTTCCAGTCGGCGGGAGCGAGGTAGAGATCGCCATCGGTATCTGTGCCCGCGACCTTCAGAACCGAGACGGGGGGCAGCCGGTTGGGGTCGTCATAGCTGCGCTTGCGCTTGGTTAGATGGCCTTCATCTTCGAGTTCGCGCAGGACGCGTTTGAGGTCGATCCGACCGGCGCCTTTGATGCCGAATGCCTTAGCGATGTCGCGCTTGGAGGTGAGCGCGGGGTTGTCGGAGATCCATTGCAGGATGGCGGATTTGGTCGGGGTCTCGGTCATGGGGCGCGACGTAGCACGGGGGGGCGAGTTACCCCAGTTGGTACGTGATTTTTTGGGCGTTTTCCCGGTTTATACGTTCTTCCGGGCCGTTTCTCGCGGCTTTTGAGCCCTGTTCAGGGGGGTCTGCCTTGTCGCGCAAGCGCGCTTCCGCGGAGGCGCGTGTGTTTATGGGATTGGTTTGTCCGGCCTGTTGTCGCGGATTGTTGCGGTGCGGGGGATGATGGCCTGTTTGGTGCTTTGGCTTTTCCCGCGGGGCGGTCGGCAAGAAGGCGCAGGGCCCGATCGGATCGTGGGGCTCTGAAACCGGCCCTGTCCGACCCGTCCCGGACGGGTTTCCGGCCCCCTGCCGACCAGGGCCGTGCCCGGGCGCCAAGCTCCGGCAGGTCGGTTGCAGCATTTTGCGTTTGATCCGAGGCAAGTTCATCGCAAAGCGGTCGACCGGCGGGAGAGGCCGCGCCTTGGGATTCATATCGTAGGCAAAGGGCTTTGCAGCGGGTCTCGCAACACCTGGATCGGCCTTTGCGGGAATGGGTCGGTCGGTCTCAGGACAGTCATTCACTGTGCCGCCCGGCGAAACGGCGATCCGGGGTCCACCCCAAGCCGGGGTGGCAATGGACATCACCCTTGGGGGCGGGGAACGTGGATGGAGCAAGGGCGTTCAACTGATCGGGATCGGGGCATCGCCACATTGCAGACGGGCTTTGAGGTCACCCTCGGGCGTCAGGAAGCGCAGGAGATGGGCGCCGGACCAAGCCATGATTTCGCGGCCCCGGCTATCAAGGCCCGAACCGATGCCCGTGCCCGTTGCCGGATCCTGCTGCGTATAGAGAACGCCGATTTCGACCCCGTCCTCGCAGACGAGATTGGAGCGGGCGGTCGAGCCCCGCGTTTCATACGCCCAGGTGCCTTCACAGAGCGTACCGTCCGAGATGCGCCCAGACACGGTGCCGCTGCCCCAGCCGCGGGCCTGCCCATCGAACCACAGGCCGTCATCGCCGATGCAAGCTAGGACGCGGGAGCAACTGTTGGGATCCCGGTCGAGATAGTCGCAGGCCGGGGCTGTGATGTCGGCCTGGGGTTGCTGCGGTGCGCCGACTTGCGCGGCGGCTGGCGTGGCGGTGAGCAGAGCGGCGAAAAGCAGACGCATGAGCGGGACCTCCGAAGCACGTGTCGCAGCAGAGGGGGCGGGGGGCGGTGGCGCAAGGCTGGCCTCGTGGCGGCGGGCGGGTTGTGCGGATATCTGCTTGGTTTGTTGGCTCTGGTTTAGACATTCTTAAGCGGCGTCGAGGCAGGGTTAGGCATGAGCCAGTTTCATCCCCCTGCGCAATCCAGTCGTGCCTCTGTCGTTATCGAGCCGGAGGTTTGGATGCGGCATCTGTTTTCTGCCAAGGCTGCCATCGACGGGGGCGTCGTTCGCCGCAAAGTCCGGGATGTGGAGCAGATCGTCGGGCGCGCGGCGTTCGAGGCTGAAATTCGACGGCGCGGGTTTCGGGCGGTGGAGAATGCGGGGCAATATGTGGTGTTCTGCAATCGGGGTACCATGCGGTTGATCGAGTAGCCAAATCCTTCGAAGGATTTGGTCAGGCTTTTCGAAAAGCCTGATGCGGCTGAGGGCAGACGATCAGGCTTGTTCCGTTCGTTGAAGCTTCAACGGTTCGGTCCGCATCAGGCGCAGGACGTGGGCCATGTAGGGTTTCGGCGCATCGTCGGCGCGGATCGCCGCATAGAGCCGACGGGTCAGCCCGGTTCGTGTCAGCGGGCGGGTGACGTAGTCGCTGTTGTAGCGGACCTCACGCACGACCCAATCGGGCAGGACCGATATGCCCCGGTTCGACGCCACCAACAGCAAAATCACCGCCGTCAACTCCACCCGGCGGATCGTGGCCGGTTCGACCCCCGCGGGCATCAGCAATTGCGAGAAGACGTCCAGGCGGGGGCGCTCGACCGGGTAGGTGATCAGGGTTTCGCCGATGAAGTCTTGCGCCTCGATATGGGATTTCTGCGCCAGCGGATGGGCGGCGGAGGCCAGAAACACCGGCTCGTAATCAAAGAGCGGGGCAAATTCGACTCCTGCTAGATCCTTGGGGTCGGAGGACACGACCAGGTCGACCTCCTCCTTCTGCAACGCCGGCAGGGCCTGAAATTGCAGGCCGGGACGGATATCGACGTCCACTTCGGGCCAGGCGCGGCGGAATTGCTCTAGCACCGGAAACAGCCATTCAAAGCAGGCATGGCATTCGATGGCGATATGAAGTCGCCCGGTGCGGCCTGATTTGAGGCCCGCGAAATCCTGTTCCACCGCCTCGATCTGCGGCAGCACCTGGTCGGCCAGCCGCAACAGCCTCTGGCCCGCAGGCGTCAGCGTCATGGGCTTCGACCGGCGCATGAACAACTCGATCCCGATCTGGCCTTCCAGGTTCTTGACCTGGTGGCTGAGCGCCGACTGCGTGATGTTCAACCGTTCGGCCGCGCGGGCCAGGCCGCCGCAATCGTGGATGGCCTTGATCGTGCGCAGGTGGCGGAATTCCAGGTGCAGCTTCATGTCCGGCTCATGTCCGTGTTGAAGGTTATGAGGCTGTCTCACGGATTGGGGCTTTGGCACAAGGGGCCTGACCTGACAGGAGTCCGCCATGCCCGCCGTTTCGTTCGAGTTTTTCCCGCCCAAGACGCTGCAAGGGTCGTTCCGGCTGTGGGATTGCGTGCGAACGCTTGCCCCGTTGGAGCCCGAATGGGTCAGCGTCACCTATGGTGCCGGCGGCTCGACCCGAAAGCTCACGCGTGAGGCCGTGGGCGCCATCGGCGGCGAGTTCGGCCTGCGCGTGGCTGGGCACCTGACCTGCGTGGATGCCTCGCGCGAGGAGACGTTGGAGGTGGCGGAGGGCTTCCGAAAGGCGGGGGTCGAAGATATCGTGGCCTTGCGCGGCGACCCGCCCGAGGGCGCAGAGCGCTTCGCACCGCATCCCGACGGTTTCCGCTCATCGGTCGAACTGGTTGAAGCCCTGGCCGAGCGTGGCTTCCGTGTCCGGGTCGGCGGTTACCCAGACATTCATCCCGAAGCCACCGATGCCGATGCCGACATCACCTGGCTGAAGCGCAAGGTTGAGGCTGGCGCCGCCGAGATCGTGACCCAATTCTTCTTCGATCCAGAGACGTTTCTGCGCTACCGCGACCGCTGCGTCGCGGCGGGCATCGACGTGCCCATCGTGCCCGGCCTTCTGCCGGTAGAGAACTGGACCAAGGCCCAAGGCTTTGCCGAACGATGCGGCGCTGTAATCCCGCCCGACCTGGCCTTGGCCTTCGATGTGGCGGAGCGGGACAACCGGGCCGATCTCTTCGCCATCGCCCAAGCCGCCGAATTGGCGGATGCATTGGTCGAAGAAGGCTGCGAGCATCTGCATTTCTACACCCTCAACCGCCCCGACCTGACGCGTGACGTCTGCGTCGCGCTGGGCATCACGCCCAAGGCGGAGCTTTGCCAGGTGGCGTGACGCGCGGCGGCCCGCTAGGGTCGCGCCAATGTTCGTCGACCGCCCCGAAGACCTCGCCACGCGCGACACGCTGCTCTCGATGTCGGGACTCGCCTTCATGGAGGCGATCCGCGACGGCACCCTGCCGCAGCCCCCCATCGCCCGGACGCTGACCTATCGCCTGGCCGAGGTGGCAGATGGCCGCGTCGTCTTCACGGGCGCGGCGACATTCGACCATACGAACCCGATGGGGACGGTTCATGGCGGTTGGTACGGGACGCTGCTGGACAGTTGCATGGCCTGCGCCGTCATGACCAAGGTGCCCCAGGGCTCCTTCTATACGACCTTGGAATACAAGGTGAATATCGTCCGGAACCTGCCGCTGGGTGTTGAGATCGAGGCGGTCGGGCAGGTGTCCCATTCCGGGCGATCCACCGGCGTGGCCGAGGGGGTGATCCGAGGGGTCGCGGATGGCAAGCTATATGCGACAGGGTCGACGACGTGCCTGATCATGACGGCTTAACCGAGGCCGCATCCGATGAGCGGCAGCGCCAGGCCCGGGTCGAGCGGAGTTTCGCCCGACAGGGCCTCATGCAGACTTTGGGGGCGCGGGTCGCTTTCGTGGGCGATGGGTGTGTGCGGATCGAGGCGGAGGTGTCGGACGCCACATCCCAGCAACAGGGCGCAGGCCATGCCGGTCTGACCTTTTCGCTTGCGGATTCGGCGGCGGGCTATGCGGCGTTGACGATCCTGGACCCGGACTCGGAGGTGGTGACGTCCGAATTCCGGATCTCCCTGCTCGCCCCCGCGACGGGGCTGCTGGTCGCCGAAGGACGGGTGATCCGACCCGGCCGGCGACTGGTCGCCGTGGGCGCCGATGTCTGGGCCGGGGATGTGCATGTGGCGACGGCGCTGGGAACGATGGTGCCCGTCAAGCTGGGCTGAGCGCCCCGCCGCCAGTCGCACCCGTCGATGGTCTGGCGGGCCATCGACGGGTATCCGTCGGTCCAACAGAACAGATGGTCCAACCCATGGCGCTCCCACCCACCGATCTTGCGGAAACCCTTCTGCGCACACGCTATCCAGGGGCCGAAGCCGCCTTCTGGGCCGGGTCCTTGTCACGTGGCGAGGGCACGCCGACATCGGATCTGGATCTGGTGGTGCTCTATCCAGGTCTCGAACATGCCTGGCGGGAGACGGTCGAGACCCAAGGACGCCTTTGCGATCTCTTCGTCCACGACCCGATCTCGCTTGAGATATTCTTCGCCAAGGATGTCGACCGGGGACGGCCGACCCTGATGCAGATGGTGGCCGAGGGCATTTCCCTGCGGCCCGGAGCGCTGGCCGACAACGCCAAGGCCATGGCACGCCGCGTGCTCGACGACGGACCGAGGGTGTGGAGCCAGGCCGAGATCGACCGATCGCGCTTCCTGCTCGGGGACCTGCTCGACGATCTGCGCGGGGCCTCCGACGTCACCGAAATCCGGTCCATCGGGGTGGCACTCTATGCCCCGCTCTTCGAGCATCATCGGCGCACCCGTCGGGTCTGGAGCGCGGGGGGCAAGCAGATCGCCCGGACGTTGCTGCGGGAGGAGGGGGCGTTCGGCCGGCAGTTCTTATCGGCCTTCGACACGCTGTTTGAACGGGGTGACGCGCAGGGCGTGATCGACCTCACTGGTCTGATTACGACGCCAAGCGGGGGCGTTCTCAGGTACTGGCGCCAAGACGCCCCGCCCCATCGTAGCGTCTGATTTCAGCTTTCGTCGCGGGCAGCGGCGATCATCTCCTGTAGCTGATCCGTGGTCAGCAGGCCGGGCGCCAAAGATTCGCCGACGACGAAGGCCGGGGTGCCGTTGAACCCGAGCTGCTGGGCCAGTTGCAGCGTGGTGTCGATATGCGCCTGGACCTCGGGAGCTTCCATGTCGACCCGTAGTTGGTCCAAATCCAGGCCCACCTCGGCCGCGACCATCATCACCGATCGTTCGTCTACCCGCCCTCGGGCCGCCATCAGGGCTTTATGCATCTCTGGATACAGCCCTTGTTCGCGCGCTGCCAAGGCCGCGCGCGCCGCGAAGACGGACCCGTCGCCGAGGATCGGAAACTCACGGTAGACCACGCGAACATTGTCGTCGGCGGCGATCAGCGCGTCGATTTCGGGACCCGCGCGACGGCAATACGGGCAGTTGTAATCGAAGAACTCGACCACGGTGATGTCGCCATCGGGATTTCCGAAGACCGGTGCGTTCGGATCTTGTTCCAGAAGATCGCGGTTTTCCGACAAGGTTTCGCGCGCGGCGGCCTCCGCTTCCGCCGCTTCGCGCCCTTGCAGGATCGAGACGGCCTCCATCACGATCTCCGGATTTTCCAGGATCGCTTGGAGGGCGAGTTGCTTGATCTCTTCCTCCGAAAAATCCTGCGCTGCGGCGGGCAGGGTCAGAAGGGCTGCGGCGAACAGGGCGGGCAGACGCATGGCAAAGCTCCGGGGCTAAGAGTCACCTTTTGTTAACCCGAGTCGGACTTTAGCGCGAGGGCAACAAAGCGCCGCAGATCACGTCTGTGTCAGCCGGTCATGCGGCCCTGTTCCATCGGCCTGCGGGCGCATATGACAGCATTCATGACCCGTCTTGTCGTTTTTCTGCTGGCGCTGCTGGCGTCGCCTCTTCTTGCGGCCGAATCCGACCCGGTCCGCGGCCATGCTGTTACGGCCACTTTGCTGACCGCCGAAGAGGGCGTGGCGGGACGAACGATTTCGGCTGGGTTGAAGCTGGATTTGGACGAGGGATGGAAGACCTACTGGCGCGCGCCCGGCGAAGTTGGTCTGCCGCCGGAATTGGACTGGTCGGCTAGCGAGAACGTCGGATCCGTCGCGTTGGCCTATCCTGCGCCCGACCGTTTCGTGGCCTTCGATATCCAGAACTTTGGTTACGGCGATCAGGTCGTATTCCCGTTGACCGTGATGCTGGCCGACGGTGCGACGTCTGCGCGGCTGGATATCACCGCCGACCTGCTCGTTTGCGCCGACGTCTGCATCCCCGAAACACTTGCCCTGTCGCTGGATCTGCCAACGGGGGGCGGAATTGACGCCGCTTCTGCCGAGGTGCTGGCCGATTGGGTCGCACGCGTGCCCGGCGGGGAGGAGGTCGGGATCGTCCTCGACACAGTTCATGTCGACGAGCGCGCGCTGACCCTGCGCGCCGTGTCCGACGAACCGTTCCGATCGCCGGACATCTTCCCAGAAATGGGCGCCTATGCTGCTTTCGACGCGCCGGATCTGCGACTTTCGGAAGATGGGCGCGAGTTGTGGGCCTCGCTGCCGGTGCTTTCCGCGGGCGAGGGGCCTTTGGATCTGACCATCGTCGATGGGTCCCGCGCGGCCACCTTGCGGGCTGACCCGGGGGATGTAAGCCCCGCGCCGCCCGCGGGCGGACCATCACTTGGGTGGATTTTGGCTGTGGCGACTCTGGGCGGCTTGATCCTGAACCTGATGCCCTGTGTCCTGCCGGTCTTGTCGATTAAGCTGGCATCTGCATTGCAGGCGGCGGACCGACCTTTGGCGCGTGTCCGGGCCGGTTTCCTGGCATCGGCGGCCGGGGTCCTGGCGTTCTTCGCAACCCTGGCGCTGGCCCTGGTGGTCTTGCGCGGTGCGGGCGTCGCGGTCGGTTGGGGAATTCAGTTCCAGCAACCGGTGTTCCTTGCTTTCGTGATTGGCTTGATGACGCTGTTCGCCGCGAATTTGTTCGGGGCGTTCGAGATGCGGCTGGGCTCAACGGCCATGACGGGCATGTCGAAAGCCGGGGGCGAGGGGCTGCGCGGCGATTTCGCCACCGGGGCCTTCGCCGCCCTGATGGCCACGCCGTGTTCGGCGCCATTCATCGGGACAGCGGTCACCTATGCGCTGACATCGGGACCGGCAGAGATCTTGGCGGTGTTCTTGGCCATGGGGTTTGGCCTTGCGCTGCCCTATCTGGCGGTGGCCGCGCGGCCTGCCCTGGTCCGGCGATTGCCGCGGCCCGGGCGGTGGATGGAAGCTGTGAAGATTGTGCTTGGGCTGATGCTAATGTCGACGGTCGCCTGGTTGCTGACTGTCCTGGCCGGGGCGGCTGGTCTGCGGCTGGCTGTTTTGATCGGAGGCTTGGCCATCGCGTTGTTGTTGGCGCTCAAGATCGGACGGGCTGGGCCCGTGGCAGCTGCTGGCTTGGCCGCCTTGGTCGTAGCGGCGGCCGTGGTCCCGCCCGCGCCGGTCGGGCGGGTTGCCAGTGTCGTCGGCGTCTGGCAGCCGTTTGAGCTGGACAGGGTCGCCACGGAAGTCGCCGCTGGGGATGTCGTCTTCGTCGATGTCACCGCTGATTGGTGCCTGACCTGCGTGGCCAACAAGCGGTTGGTGCTGGATCGCGGCGAAGTGGCGGCGACTTTGGGGACCGTCGTCGCGTTGCAGGCGGATTGGACCCGGCCCGATCCGGCGATTTCCGACTACCTGGCGGCCCACGGACGGTTCGGGATCCCGTTCAATGCTGTTTACGGCCCAGGCGCGCCCGAAGGGATCGCCTTGCCGGAATTGCTGACCGAAGCCGCTGTGTTGGACGCTATCACGCGCGCGGGCGGTTAGCGGCCCCCAATAACAGGCGCGCTGGCGCGTTCGTCATTGGCAAAGGCTCGGTCTCCGTTTGCGACTGGTGCTCAAGACATCGTTGCCGCCAAGTGGGCGTCGACCAGGGCCGTCTCTTCGGGGGTCAACGGCTGAGCACGGGCGTAGATTGGCGCGGCGCGGTCGTCGCGGATCGGTGCGTCCCATCCGGTCGTCGTCTCGAACAGGCGCGCGACGCCGTCTTTTCCGAATTCTCGCAAATAGCCTTGGACGACCGTGTCGAGATAACTGCGCAGGATCGGATGAGTATCGGTTGCCGGTCCATGCAGGCCCTCGGGGATGTGATAGATCGACGGGCCTTCTGGCAGCGACGCGCGCAGGTAGGCGGCCTCGCGCGCGTCCAAGGCCGTCCAATCGGCATTGGGGACCAAGGCGGTTAGTCCGTCGATCGTCGCCTGATCATCGGGCACCGCCGTCAGAAAGGCAACGGGGCGCAGTGCCGTGTGCCGCCAGGCGCGGCGCCAGCCTTTGACGGTCAGCGGCTGAGCTTCTGGGTAATCATGGGTGCGGCGATTCACCAGGCTTCCATAGCCGAAGAAGCGACGGTTCATTGGCAGCACGCCCGGAGCGTGTCGGACCCCGCGCAGCAATCGTCGATCAACCAGCCCAGCAGCGATCCTAGCGTGTCGAAGCGCACGGTGTAGATGATTGCGCGGGCGTCCCGGCGGGGCGCGATCAACGCCGCCTCGGTCAGCTTCGCCAAGTGGAATGAGGTGCGTGATGGGGTCGCCCCCAGCGCCTCGGCAATGCGCCCAGCAGCCAGGCCCTCGGAGCCTGCCCGTACCAGCGTGTGCAAGATCGCCAGCCGCGACGGATCGGACAGTGCGGCAAAGCGCGGAGCGGCTTGATCTACATTCATATTTCAACTATCGTTGAAATGTTTCTCAAGGAGACCATGCCATGACCCTCACCCTCGACACGTTACTGGCCACGCTCGACGATCTCGACCCGGCCTTGCCCGCCATTTTCGCCGGACCCCACGGCCAGACGCAAGGCGATTGGCACGTCACCCGCATCACCCATGGCCAGTTGGCCCATGTGGATTGCGACGGTGGCCGCAGCGAGGATGCCGAACTGGTCATCGAACTTCTGAACGGCCCCCCCGGCGCGCCCATGGATGTCCTTCGCCTGGCGCGCATCTTGGCCAAGGGCCGCTCGGCCTTTCCCGGCGCGGGCGCCGCGCCGCTCCAAGTCTTGCACCAATCCATGCGCCACACGATAGACCACGTCTCGGATGGCCACATCGTGCTGACCCCCGTCCACGCAACCTGCCGCCCGGCCGACCGCATCGGCTGCTGCGCCTGAAACCCCTTGCAGAGAGCCGACCGAGTTTCCTATAGGAAACGAGCAAGGCACGGGAGACTCTGCCCCGAAAGGGCAGGGCCGAAGGAGCAACTGCCCCGGTAAACTCTCAGGCACCACGGACCTGCCTTGCATGAACACTCTGGAGAGACCCCGGCAGGGGCGCCGAAGGGATAGCGATCTCAGGCGAAAGGACAGAGGGGGCATCGACACCGCGACCAGAGCGGAGGGATGCCTTTGGACGACCTAAACGACCTGCCGCTAGCGGCCCTGCACCAGGAGTTTGGGGGCAAGATGGTGCCATTCGCCGGGTATTCGATGCCGGTGCAATACACCGCTGGTGTCATGGCCGAACACTTGCACACGCGGGGCAAGGCCGGGCTGTTCGATGTCTCTCATATGGGCCAGATCGTGGTGCGCGGCCCCGGCGCGGCCGAGGCTTTGGAATGCTTGACTCCGATTAGCGTGGTCGAGCTGCCCGAAGGACGGCAGCGCTATGCGCTGCTGACGACCGATACGGGTGGCGTGGCCGACGACCTGATGGTGGCGAACCGGGGCGATCACCACTTGCTGGTGGTCAACGGCGCCATGAAACATGCCGATCTCCGGTTGCTCCAGGCCGGGCTGCCTGGGATCGAGGTCAGCATGCTGCGCGACCGTGCGCTGCTGGCGCTGCAAGGCCCCTTGGCGGCGGAGGTGCTCGATCGTTTGGTGCCTGGCGTCGCCGAGATGCGGTTCATGGATGTCGGCACGTTCGATTGGCTGGGCGCCCCGCTTTGGATCAGCCGGTCGGGCTATACCGGCGAGGACGGTTTTGAGATCAGCGTTCCGGCCGCAGCCGCAATAGGCTTCGCGCAGGCCCTGCTCGGCCATGCGGACGTCCTCCCCATCGGTCTCGGTGCTCGCGACTCGCTGCGCCTTGAGGCGGGAATGCCGTTATACGGTCAGGACCTGACCCCCGACATCTCTCCCATCGAAGCCGGTCTCGGCTGGGCCATCCAGAAAGTCCGCCGCACCGGCGGTGCCCGCGCTGGCGGCTTCCCCGGCGCCGACCGCATCCTGGCCGACCTGGACAACGGCCCGAGCCGCCAGCGCGTCGGCCTCCGCCCGCAAACCCGAGCGCCCATGCGCGCGGGCGTCCCGCTCTATGCCACCGAAGACGCCGCCGAGCCCATCGGCATCGTCACCTCCGGCGGGTTCGGCCCTTCCATCGGCGCGCCCATCGCCATGGGGTATGTCCCCGCCGGAACCTCGACCGATGCCGTTCTTTATGGTGACGTAAGGGGCAAGCGGCTGCCCGTGGCGGTCGCCGACCTGCCCTTCCATCAACCGCGCTACGTGCGCTGACCAACGAGACGCCCAATGAAATACACCGAAGAACACGAATGGCTGGACGCTAAGGACGAGGTCATCACCATCGGCATCACCGAACATGCCGCGACTCAGCTGGGCGATGTGGTCTTCATCGAATTGCCCGATGTGGGCCGCGAGGTGACCAAGGGCGAAGAAATCGTAGTGATCGAATCGGTCAAAGCCGCCTCCGACATCTCCGCCCCGTTGGATGGCGAGATCACCGAGGTGAACGAGGCCCTGGCCGAAACCCCGGGCCTCGTGAACGAAGACGCCGAAGCCGCCTGGTTCTTCCGCATGACGACCACCACGCCCGAAGAGATGGACGGCATGATGGACGAGGATGGCTACAAGGAGTTTGTTGGGGAATGACTTGGCCCGGACACGGCCACCCAACGTTGGCTTGGTGGGGCGGGCGAAGCCCCACCACCCCACCGCGAAGAGGGCCAACCGGCCCGATGAGCCCATCCCGTCAAACCAACTGAGGACCCACATCGTGACCCAGCTGACCGACTACGACACCTACGACTTCGCCAACCGTCGCCACATCGGCCCGTCCCCCCAGGAAATGGCCGAGATGCTGGCCGTCGTCGGCGCCCCGAGTCTCGACGCCCTGATCGACGAAACGGTCCCCAAGTCGATCCGCCAAGCCGATCCGCTGCCCTGGCCACAAATGACCGAACACGCGATCCTGGCGAAGATGCGCAACCTGGCCGACAAGAACCGCGTCACCACCTCCATGATCGGTCAAGGCTACAACGACACGGTCACGCCCCCGGCCATCCAGCGCAACATCCTCGAAAACCCCGCCTGGTACACGGCCTACACCCCCTACCAGCCCGAGATCGCCCAGGGCCGATTGGAAGCCCTGTTGAACTTCCAGACCATGATCTCCGACCTCACCGGCCTGCCGGTCGCCAACGCGTCCCTACTGGACGAGGCCACCGCCTGCGCGGAAGCCATGGTCATGGCCCAACGGGTCGCCAAATCCAAAGCGGCGGCCTTCTTCGTAGACGAAAACTGCCATCCCCAGAACATCGCGGTCATGCGCACCCGCGCCGCGCCGCTGGGCATCGAGATCATCACCGGCGCGCCCGAAGACCTGGTCCCCGAACACGTCTTCGGCGCGATCTTCCAATATCCCGGCACCCACGGCCACCTGCGCGACCTAACTCCTCAGATCGACGCCCTGCATAGCGCCAAAGCGCTCGGTATCGTCGCCTGCGACCTGCTCGCGCTGTGCCTGCTGAAAGAGCCCGGCGCCATGGGTGCCGACATCGCCATCGGCTCGGCCCAACGCTTCGGCGTCCCCCTGGGTTATGGTGGGCCCCACGCCGCTTTCTTCGCCTGCGCCGACGCCTACAAACGCTCCATGCCCGGGCGCCTGGTCGGCGTTTCAGTCGACAGCCAGGGCAACAAGGCCTACCGCCTGTCCTTGCAAACCCGCGAGCAACATATCCGGCGCGAGAAAGCCACCTCCAACGTCTGCACCGCCCAGGCCCTGCTGGCGGTCATGGCCAGCTTCTACGCCGTGTTCCATGGCCCCAAAGGCCTGCATCACATCGCCACCCACGTGCACGCCCACGCTGTCGCCCTCCGCGACGCCCTCGTCGCGTCCGGCTTTGCCGTCGCTCCTCGGGACATCTTCGACACGCTGACCGTCCAGGTCGGCCCCATGCAGGGCGTCATCTGGCGCGCCGCCCGGGCCGAGGGCATCACGCTCCGGAAAGTGGGCGACGACCGCATCGGCATCGCCTGCGACGAGCTCACCGATGCCGACGTGCTGACCCGCCTGCTCCGCGCCTTCGGCATCGAGGCCCAGACCGGCGCGTTGAAGACCGACATTCCCGACGCCCTGAAGCGCCGGACCGACTACCTCACCCACCCCATCTTCCACATGAACCGGGCCGAGGCCGAGATGATGCGCTACATGCGCCGCCTGGCCGACCGCGACCTGGCGCTGGACCGGGCGATGATCCCCCTCGGCTCCTGCACCATGAAGCTGAACGCAGCGGTCGAGATGATGCCCGTCACCTTCCCCGAATTCGGCCGCCTGCATCCCTTCGCGCCGCCCGAGGACGCCCGGGGTTACACCGAAATGATCGACGACTTGGCCAGCCGTCTCTGCACGATCACCGGCTACGATTCCATGTCCATGCAGCCCAATTCCGGCGCCCAGGGCGAATATGCGGGCCTCCTGACCATCGCCGCCTACCACCGCGCCAATGGCGACGACCGCAACATCTGCCTCATCCCCACCTCGGCCCACGGCACCAACCCCGCCTCCGCCATGATGGCCGGCATGAAGGTCGTCGTCGTCAAAGCGGCGGAGAATGGCGACATCGACCTCGACGACTTCCGCACCAAGGCCGAGGCCGCTGGCGACGACCTGGCTGCCTGCATGATCACCTACCCCTCCACCCACGGCGTGTTCGAGGACACCGTGCGTCAGGTCTGCCAGATCACCCACGATCACGGCGGCCAGGTCTACCTGGACGGCGCCAACCTCAACGCCCTAGTCGGCCTGGCCAGACCGGGCGAGATCGGCGCCGATGTCTCGCACCTCAACCTCCATAAGACCTTCTGCATCCCCCATGGCGGCGGCGGCCCCGGCATGGGCCCCATCGGCGTCAAGGCCCACCTGGCCCCGCACCTGCCTGGCCACTCCGAGACCGGCGGCACCGATCCCGTCTCGGCCGCGCCGTATGGCAGCGCGTCGATCCTGCCCATCTCCTACGCCTATGTCCTGATGATGGGCGGCGCGGGCCTCACCCAGGCCACCAAGGTCGCGATCCTATCGGCCAACTACATCGCCAAGCAGTTGGAAGGGGCCTATCGCGTTCTTTACAAAGGAGAGGCCGGGCGGATTGCTCATGAGTGCATCTTGGACACGCGGCCTTATGCAGACAGTGCCCATGTCACTGTTGACGACATTGCGAAGCGACTGATGGATAATGGATTTCATGCACCGACGATGTCTTGGCCCGTGGCCGGAACGCTAATGATCGAGCCGACGGAATCCGAGCCAAAGCCTGAGCTGGATCGGTTCATCGACGCCATGTTGTCAATCCGAGAAGAGATCCGGGCCATCGAAACGGGCCGGATCGACCCGGAGAACAACCCTTTGAAGAACGCCCCCCACACGATGGAGGACCTGATCCGAGCGTGGGATCGGCCCTACTCGCGGGAAGCGGCCTGCTTTCCGCCGGGGGCGTTCCGGGTCGACAAATATTGGCCACCGGTCAATCGCGTGGATAACGCGGCGGGCGACCGGAACCTGATCTGCACCTGTCCGCCCGTCGAGGCCTATCAAGAAGCGGCAGAGTAGCGCCGCCGAACGTTAGCCGTCGCGCATCATCTCTTCCCACGCCGCAAGCATTTCGGGCGTGGGGTGGGTGTTCTGAGGCGCGAACGGATCAAGCAGCAGCACGGCCAGAGCTATGGCCGCCAGCATCGTCAGCAATGTCAACCCGGCGGTTCGCAGTGCGCGCCCGGGGCGGCGTGTGCCATCGGTCGGAACCGTTACGGCGGAAAAGAAACCGGCGGGATTTGTCGAGGTCATGGTCATGTCGTTCACCTCCTTAAGTGAGTATCGCTAACATATGTTAGCGATACTCACTTTCAAGGCAATCTGACGACCTTTCTAACCTTCATTCGAGTGATCAGGACGTTGGTCCCCTGGTCGTGATTCCCTGGCCGGTGAGGGAGCTGCGGTGCCCGGTCGGAAAATCTGCGCATTCGTGCTAGGCTTGGGGCCTTTCAAGCAAGAGCATTGTTGCGGAGGGTGATCATGGCGCGCAAATTCACCGAATGGCTTCACGCGAAGTATCGGGGCGACTACATCAAACTGCGCGCCTATGTGACAGGGGCCGACCATCGCTGGGACGACGTCGACGATCTGGGGGAGGCTTGGCGTCTGATCGAAGAGGACACCAACCTGGCACAGGTCTCGGCCGAAGACATGAAACGGCTGGTGTCGCTGGCCTTTGTCGAGTTCAAGGCGTCCGAACCCCGGCACCGTCAAAGCTTCATGGGTCTCAACGCTTTCGGACTGGGTGTCTTCCTGTTCATGATGTTCATCTTGCTGATCTTGGGCGTCGCCATCTTCGAGCAGATCATATTCAGCTGGTACGCCCCGGAACTGGACACACAAGAGCAGTTGCTGCTGACACGCTTGGCCGATGTCGAGATGGCCCGCGGACTGATCACTTTCGTCTTTACGATCGGCGTGATCGCCCTGGCTCTGATTATCGTCACGGCCAATGTCACCTCCAACGATGGCGACAGCGTCCGGTTCGAGCGCTCCAAGGAAATCTTGACCTCGATGGTGGCGATCTTGGGCACGATCCTTGGCTTCTACTTCGGAAAGGCCGACAGCGCCTCCCCTGAGGTCCCAACGATCACCGCCCAAACCCCGGTAACTGCGGCGGCTGGCCAGGGCGCTGATGGTCCAACAACCCCGACGGGCAACTGATATGCGTGCGCTTGACGCGATCCATCGGCCCGGCCATATCACGATCCGTTGGGGTCGTAGCTCAGTTGGTAGAGCGCGTCGTTCGCAATGACGAGGTCAGGGGTTCGATTCCCCTCGGCTCCACCATACGTTACTTCATCGTAGGAAATCCCCCCTGACGCTGTGAGCGGGAGCGCAATTTCGGGGGTTCTAGGCCCTTCATTTCGGCAGTATCTGATGCGGTCGGCGAAGGCCAGTTTGAACACCACGCGAAGCAGGGCGATTTGGATATTCTCCCATATTTTCCAAGAGTTTGCGAGGAAATAGACAGCCGGTTCTGCGATGCTCCATGGTGCCCCGCGACTCGGGCATTTGGGTGGTTTTTGCGGTCAGAAGCGCCTTGCGCTTTTCGAGGTCGGCGACTTTGGCCTCGTAGGCGCGGATGACCGTCTCGTTGCTCGCCTTCAGGATGCGGTCGAGCGTCTTGGCGATGTCGCGATCGAGGTCGGCGATCTGCTGTTTGGCGACCCGCATGGCATTAGCGGCTTGCTCGAGCCGATGGGTCCAGGCCCTGCGGAACATGGCGGCGGCCATCTCGATCAGAATCGGGGCGGGTTCAAGTTGTTTGATCAACTGCCCCACCTCGTCTTCGAGCGTGTCGCGTTTGATCGACTTGCCGTAGGCCTCGCAGCCCTTCGTCTGGCAGAGAGAGTAGGGATAGCGCGTGCCGTGACGGCCGCGCGAGAACGATGAGCGGAGCATCACCAGAACCTCGCACGTGTCGAAAAGGCCCGGCCGTTCAGTGCGTGAGCCCCTGCTGGTGGGTATGACCCGAAAACGTGGTGAAGCGCCGACAGGGCGAGTTCGAACGGATCAGTCCGACCGATCTGGCACCGACCTCGGATCGACCGCCACACGCAGGTCGGCGGGCACCTCGTCGCCCTTGTGAACGCCCAGCAGCACTCCCTTGCGGCGCGCCTTGCCGGCGATGGCGTCGAGCTGCGCGTCCGAGATCTGCGTGCGCTGCGACAGGCGGCGGGCCCAGCGGGCCAGCGCGCCCTCCAGCCGCGCGACCTCGGCGGCGCGGGCGGGGTCGGCGCCGCGGTCGACCAGTTCCTCGGGGTCTGCCTCCAGGTCGAACAGCATCGAGCGCAGCCCGCCTTCGAACGCCACCAGCTTCCATCGGCCGTCGAACAGCATGAAAGCGCGGGCGTCGCGATGGGCGAGGCCAAGGGCTTTTTGCATCGGGGTGAGCGAATAGTCGAACTCGCAGACGACGTAATCCCGCCACGTCTCGGGCGCCCGCCCGTGCAGCCAGGGGCGCAGGGACCGGCCCTCCAGCACGTGCATCGGCGGCTCGATCCCCATCAGGTCGAGGCAGGTCGGCGCGACGTCGATTGCCTCGACCAAGGCGTCGCAGACGGTGCCGCGCGTTGAGTCGGCCTCGGGGCTCGGGTCGACGACGATCAGCGGCACGCGCACCGCCTGGTCGTGAAGGAAGTTCTTCTCGCCCAGCCAGTGGTCGCCCAGATAGTCGCCATGGTCCGAGGTCAGCACGATCAGTGTGTCCTCCATCCGGCCCGTTGCTTCCAGATGTGCGACCAGCCGCCCGATCTGGTCGTCGCATTGCTTGATGAGGCCCATATAGGCCGGGATTACGGCCGCGCGGACGTCGTCTCGCGCCGAAGACTTGGCGATCAGCGTGTCCTGATAGGCGGCGAAGACGGGGTGGGGGTCGGCGCGCTCCCCCTCGGCGCGGATTGGGGGCAGGATATGCTGAGGACCGTACATCTCGGCGTAAGGGGACGGCACGATATAGGGCCAATGCGGCTTGATGTAGCTCAGATGCGCCAGCCAGGGGCTGTCGTCGCGTCCCGGCTCGGCCAGGAAGTCGAGGCAGCGGTCGGTCAGCCAGGGCGTCTCGCTGTCGCGCTCCGCGATGTTGGCCGGGCGGTGGGCGTTCTTGGTGAACCAGCCGGTGGCCAGCATTCCGTCCGCGTCGCGTGCGCCGTTGGCATGGTCGTTCCAGGGGTTCGTGCCCGGATAGCCCTGCCGCTTGAGCCATTCGTTATAGGGGCTTCGGTTTGGGTCGTAGAAGCCGTCGGGCCCCTCCGCCCAGAGCCCGTCATCCCGCACCCAAACATCGAAGCCGCATTCAGCGACGCGCGCGCCAATCGTGCTGTCGGGTTGCAGGCCCAGCCGCGCCATGCCTTCGGCGTCGGCGCGCATATGCGTCTTGCCGATCAGCCAGGCCTCCGCCCCGCCCGCGCGCAGGTGATCGCCCAGCGTCTGCTCGCCAACCTTTAGCGGGTAGTCGTTGCGCTGCGCGCCATGGCTATGGACGTAGCGGCCGGTATAGGACGACATCCTGCTGGAGCCACAGATCGGCGACTGGACATAGGCGCGGTCGAAGCGGACGCCCCTGGCGGCCAGCGCGTCGATGTGCGGCGTCTTTAGATGTGGATGCCCCGCGCAAGAGAGGTAGTCCCAGCGGAGCTGGTCGAACATCACGTAGAGCACGTTGCGGATGCGTCGGGCCATGGCCCCTCCCTTCAAGTGCCGCCAGGGTCGCTGACCCCTATACAAAACACCGTTCAGCCTGTAAAACGCAAAGGCCGGCCGGGGAGGGTTCGGCCAGAGGAGTTCCGACATGACGTTCAAGACCCGCCTCGCCGCATTGGCCGTTCTCCTGACGGTCCCGTTCGCGTCCGCCGCCGCGCAGGATTGGAGCCCAAGTGGGCCGCTCACCGTCGAGATTGGCTTCGGCGCCGGCGGCTCCACCGACACGATGGGCCGCGTCCTGGCCCGCGTCATGGAGGAGCAGACCGGCTGGGACGTCATCGCCGAGAACCGCACCGGCGGCGGCGGCGTGGCGATGTTCACCGGTATCAGCCAACGCCCCGCCACGGGCGAGACGATTGGGCTGGGCGTCAACATGCCGATCCTCGTAAACCTGACGCTGCGTCCGGGTGAGCTGCCGTTCGACCTGGGTAGCTTCGACTATCTCGGCACGCTCGCGCGCGCGCAGTTGGCGTTGATCGCGCGGGCCGATGCGCCCTTCGACACGCTGCCCGAGATGGTGGAATGGTCCAAGGCCAATGGCGGCGTCGCGGTGGGCATCGGCGCGCGCCCGCAACAGCTTCTCATGGAGGTGGTGAACCGCCAGGACGAGGCGGGCTTCCGCTTCGTCTCGACCGATGGCGAGGCCGAGACCCATCAGCTGATGCTGGGCGGGCAGATCATGGCGGGCTTCTCGGCCGGAACCCACCTCCAATTCCTCGAATCAGGCGACTTCAAGATGATCGCCTCGGCCAACCAGGCGCGCCACTCCTACGCGCCCGACACGGCGACTTTTCAAGAGGCGGGCTATGACGCCTATGTCGACCCATTTTACTTCCTCGCCGCCCGCGACGGCATCCCCGAGGACGCACGGGCCGCGCTGATCGCGGCCATCAACGCGGCCGTCAACTCCGAGGCGGTGGGCGAGGTCATCCGCAACGCCGCCACGACCGAGCCCCTGAACCTCGGTCCCGACGGAACCCGCGAGATGATGGAGAGCGGTCTGGTCAACGTCCAGGCGCTGTTCGGCCAGTAAGGCGCGGGCCATGGCCGCTCCCTCCCGCGCGGCCGACCGCGCCTCGGGCCTCGCGCTCGTGGCGCTGTCGGTCTTGCTTCTTGCGGTCGTCTTCCCCGCCGGCATCGAGACCGTCGAGCGCGGCTGGGTCCGGCCCATCACGCTGCCGCGCGCCATGGCGGTCCTGATCGGGATATGCGGCGCGCTGATCGCCTGGCGTGCCCGGCCGCACGCGGCCCCGGATGTCGCGCAAAGCCTGCACGCCCTCGCCGTCTGGGGCGGGCTGGCCCTAGGCGTCGCGGCCGTCGCCGCCGTGGGCTTCCTCCTCGCCGGGCCCGTCCTCGCGCTCGCGCTCATGCTTGGGACCGGTGAGCGGCGGCCGCTCTGGCTGCTGACGGGCACCGTGCTGGTCCCGGCCGCGATCTGGGCGCTGGTCGTGATGGGCCTCGACCGGCCGCTGCCCTGATGCCGGGGCTCGACGTCGTCCTGGCGGGCTTCGGTGACGCTCTCACGCCGATGGTGCTGCTGTTCGCGCTCTCCGGTGTGGTGCTGGGCCAGCTTGTCGGCGCGGTGCCGGGCATCGGGCCGGTGATGGCCATGGCCATCGCGATCCCCTTCACCTTCGGGATGGATCCACTGGCCGCCATCGCCTTCCTGGTGGGCGTCAACAAGGGCGGGCTCGTGGGCGGCGCGGTGCCGGCCGTCCTGATGAACACGCCGGGCACGCCGGACGCGGCGGCGACCGCGCTCGACGGCTGGCCGCTGGCGCGAAAGGGCAAGCCGCTCAAGGCGACCAAGATGGCGCTCTTCTCATCGGTGACGGGCGATACGATCAGCGACATCGTCCTCATCACCGTCTCCGCGCCGCTCGCTGTCCTCGCGCTCAAGATGGGGCCGGTGGAGGTTCTGGGCTTGATGATCTTCGCCTTCTGCGTGCTGGCGGGGCTGGTGGGCGACGCGCCGCTCAAGGGCCTGGCGGCGGCGGCCATCGGCGTGCTGCTGGCCTGCGTCGGCTCTGACCCCGAACACTACACGCCGCGCCTTCTGTTCGGTGAGTTCCGCCTATGGGATGGCTTCCCGTTGGTCGCCGTCGCCATCGGCTCGCTCGCTTTGGCGGAGATCGTGCGTCGTCTGTCGGAGGGAGGCGCCGGCGCGCTCCCCGCGCTGACCGCGATGGGCGAGGGCGAGGACGCTCGCATCTCCTTTGCGGAATGGTGGGGCTGTCGCGGCGCGCTGGCCCGGGGCGCCGCCATTGGCACCGCGCTCGGTGCGCTGCCCGGCATCGGCTCGACGGCCGCGGCCTTCATGTCCTACGCCGCCACGCGCGCCGCCTCTAAGGACCCCGAGAGCTTCGGCAAGGGCAACCTGCAGGGGATCGCGGCCGCCGAGTCGGCCAACTCGGCGGTCGTCGGCGCGAACCTCATCCCGCTGCTGACGCTGGGCATCCCGGGCTCGGTGGGTGCGGCGCTCATCATTAGCGCCTTCATGATCCACGGGCTCCAGCCTGGGCCGCTGCTGTTCCAGAACCAGGGACGGCTGGTCTACGGCCTGTTCGGCGCGATGGTGCTCGCCAACGTGATGAACCTGCTCGTGGGGCAATTGGGCCTGCGCCTCTGGGTGCGGGTCGTGCGCGCGCCACAGGGCGTCATCTTCGCGGCCGCGGTCCTTCTGTGCATCGTCGGCGTGGGTATGGCGACGGGCGGGCTTTTCGGCGTCGCGGTCATGCTGGGCTTCGCCGCGCTGGCCTGGGTGATGGCGGCCTTCGGCTATTCGGTCGTCATCATGGTGATCGCCTTCTTCCTGGCGCCCCGCGCCGAGATCAGCTTGAGCCAGGCACTGGTGCTGACGAATGGGGAGCCGGCGGCCCTGCTGTCGCACCCGGTCGCCATCTTCCTGGTATTGGTCGGCGCGATCACGCTGTGGCGGGCGCTGCGGCGCTGAGACCCAGAAGGTCGCGCGCCTGGG
>JBCDCW010000020.1:0-23473 GCA_039180995.1 Pseudomonadota bacterium | reverse complement strand
CCGAAGGCCGCGCCGAAGACGACGGCGACGCCCTCTTCCTCCAGCAGGGCCGTGGCGAAGGTCTCGTCGTCGGTGATCTCGGTGCCTCGGGCCGATGTTTTGCCGGTGCATCCGGCCACCGAGGGATAGACGTAGAACGCGCCCTCGGGCACCGGGCAGGTGATTCCAGGACAGGCGTTCAAACCGGCGACCACCAGATCCCGGCGCGCCTTGAAAAGGGCCTGGTTCGGCTGGATGAAGGCTTGCGTCCCCTCCAAAGCCTCGACTGCCGCCCATTGTGAGATGGAGCAGGGGTTGGACGTGGATTGCGACTGCACCTTGCGCATCGCCGCGATCAAGGGCTCCGGTCCGGCGGCATAGCCGATCCGCCAGCCGGTCATGGAATAGGCCTTCGAGACGCCGTTCATGGTCAACGTCCGGTCATAGAGCGCGGGCTCGACCTGGGCGGGCGTGGCGAAGACGAAGTTATCGAAGACCAGGTGTTCGTACATGTCGTCGGTCAGGATCCAGACATGCGGATGGCGCACCAGGACGTCGGTCAGCCCTTTCAACTCGTCCGCCGAATAGGCCGCGCCGGTCGGGTTCGAGGGCGAGTTGAAGATCAGCCACTTGGTCTTCGGCGTGATCGCGGCCTCCAACGCCTCGGGCGTCAGCTTGAACTTGGTTTCGATCCCGGCCTCCGCGATCACCGGCTCGCCGCCAGCCAGCAGGACCATGTCGGGATAGCTGACCCAGTAAGGCGCGGGGATCACGACCTCGTCGCCGGGATTCAGCGTCGCCACCAGCGCGTTGTAGATAACTTGTTTGCCGCCGCCCGAGACGGTGACCTGCGACGGGGCGTAATCCAGCCCGTTGTCGCGCTTGAACTTGGCGCAGATCGCGTCCTTCAAGTCCGGGATGCCGTCCACGGCGGTGTATTTCGTCTTGCCCTCGGCGATGGCCCTCGCACCGGCTGCTTTGATGTTCTCTGGCGTGTCGAAATCCGGCTCGCCCGCGCCCAGGCCGATCACATCCCGTCCGGCGGCCTTCAGTTCGCGTGCCTTGTTCGTCACCGCAATGGTCGGCGACGGCTTCACGCGCGCAAGGGTGTCGGACAGGAACGCCATCTGGTCGGTCTCCGGTTGGAAGTCGGTCGGGCCCGTCCTAGGCTGGGCCGGACCGGCAAGCAAGGAGCGACCCCGTGGACGATCTACAGCCCGACGATTGGTACGACCCCGATGCCACCACCTTCGGCGACCGTTTGGCCGGCGCGCGCGAGGCGGCCGGGTTGAAACAGGCCGAACTGGCCCGCCGTTTGGGTGTCAAGGTCAAGACCTTGCGGGCTTGGGAAGGCGATATGGCCGAGCCGCGGGCAAATCGCGTCTCGATGCTGGCGGGGCTCTGTAACGTGTCGCTGATGTGGCTGATGACCGGGGAAGGCGACGGGCCCGGCATCGCGACCCCGGATGACGGCGATTTGCTGGCCGACCTGTCCCGTGCCCAGCGCGACGCGATCCGTTTGGCCGACCGTCTGGGTGTGCTTGAGACGCGGTTGCGGGCCCAGATGGGGGACGATGTATGAACACCGAGCCTCGGGATGTCCGCCTCAAGCGGTTGCGCATCCGATCCTGGCGGCGCGGGATTAAGGAAATGGACCTGATCCTGGGCGGCTATGCGGATGCCGAACTGGCCGGGCTCGACGACGAGGCGCTCGATGTCTTCGAGGCCGCGCTGGGCGAGAACGATCATGATCTGTTCGGCTGGGTCACGGGGCAGGGCACGCCCCCCGCCCGCTACGGGCCCCTGATGGCGGAATTGTCGCGCCGCGCGGCTCTGGCGCGTTGAAGACGCGATATCTTGGGGCGCTTAACGGAATGTTTGCAATTTATGGCGCATGAGAGGGGCAGACCTGCCAATCCGAGGTGCCGACGCCATGAGCCGTCTCGAGAAATTTCAGCCCCGCAATGCGCCGGACTTCATGTCCGGCTACCTGGATGCCCTGACCCTCGTCGAACGGCTGCACCGCTTGCTGCTCGATGTGATCAAGGATGAATTCGAGCGGCTGGGCCTGCTGGAAATCAACGCTGTCCAGGGGCTGCTGCTGTTCAATATCGGTGACAACGAGGTCACCGCGGGCGAACTGAAGACCCGGGGTTACTACCAAGGGTCCAACGTCAGCTACAATCTCAAGAAGCTGGTCGAGATGGGTTATATGCATCACGAACGGTGCGAGATCGACCGGCGGGCCGTTCGCGTGCGGCTAACGGCCAAGGGCCGCGAAGTGCGCGATGCCGTCCAGGACCTGTTCGAGCGTCATGCCGATGGCATCCGCCAGACCGGCGTGTTGTCCGATGCCGGCCTAATCGAGATCGTTTCGACCCTGCGTCGGGTGGAACGATACTGGGGTGACCAGATCCGCTACATCTACTGATCCGCGCCTCTTCGGGTGCGCCTTTCGGGCGCGTCCTCATCGGCAGGATCCGCGCGCATCGCGAGTGGCTTGCGGGCCCTGCGCCCCATTGGCGAGACCCAGCCGGATCCTGGGCGGGCCGATCGCGACGCTGTCCGTCAGGACGAAGGAGCCGCCGCTCCGAAATCCCGCTTGCACCCCCCGGTCCCCCTCCATAGACAGGCGCACGATTTCCGCCCGCCCATGACGGCGGGCCTTTCCCTTATGCGGGCGCGCCGCCCCGTCTGTAAAACGCCGGGCCATCCGCCCGTCACATCGCGAGGATATCCCATGCAGGTCACCGAGACCCTGAACGACGGCCTGAAGCGCGGCTATACTATCAAGGTCCCGGCAGCCGATCTGGATGCCAAGGTCAACGAGAAGCTGACCGAGGCGCAGCCGACTATCGAGATGAAAGGCTTTCGCAAGGGCAAGGTGCCCATGGCGCTTCTGAAGAAGCAATTCGGACAGCGCCTGATGGGGGAGGCCATGCAGGAAGCCATCGACGGCGCCATGTCCGGCCATTTCGAGGAGAGCGGCGACCGCCCCGCCATGCAGCCCAAGGTCGAGATGACGAACGACAATTGGAAGGAAGGCGACGATGTCGAAGTCGCTTTGTCCTATGAGAAGCTGCCGGAAGTTCCAGAGGTCGACTTCTCTAACGTCGAGATCGACCGCTTGACCGTCGAGCCTGCCGAAGAAGACGTGAACGAGGCGTTGGATGGGTTGGCCGATAACGCCAAGACCTTTGAGACCAAGAAGGGCAAGGCCGCCAAGGGCGATCAGGTTGTCTTGGATTTCGTCGGCAAGGTCGATGGCGAGAGCTTCGAGGGCGGCTCGGCCGAGGACTTCCCGTTGGAGATCGGTTCGGGCAGCTTCATCCCGGGCTTTGAAGATCAGCTGATCGGCGTTAAAGCCGGTGAGGAAAAGGCCGTCGAAGTCACGTTCCCTGAGGAGTACCAGGCCGAACATCTCGCCGGGAAGGCCGCAATCTTCGACTGCGCCATCAAAGAGGTGAAGAAACCCGCTAAGGCCAAGATCGACGATGACATGGCCAAGGGCTATGGCGCCGAAAGCCTGGACGCGCTGAAAGAGCAGATCAAGGAACGCCTGGCCGCCGAATATCAAGGGGCCGCTCGTCAGGTGGTCAAGCGTCAACTGCTCGATCAATTGGATGAGTTGGTGACATTCGATTTGCCGCCCAGCCTCGTCGAGGCCGAGGCCAGTCAGATCGCCCACCAGCTCTGGCACGAAGAAAACCCGGATGTCCCAGACCACGACCACGCAAAGATCGAGCCCACGGACGACCATAACAAGCTGGCGGAGCGCCGTGTGCGCCTAGGCCTTCTGTTGGCTGAGCTCGGTCAGAAGGAGGGTGTCGAGGTTTCTGACGCCGAGATGACCCAAGCGATCATGACCCAGGCTCGTCAATATCCGGGGCAGGAGCGGGAGTTCTTCCAGTTCATTCAACAGAACGCCCAGGCACAACAGCAACTGCGCGCGCCGCTTTTCGAGGATAAGGTGATCGACTTGATCCTTGAGCGTGCCAAGGTGACCGACAAACCTGTCTCCAAGGAAGATCTACAGACCGAAGTAGAGAAGCTAGAGGACGCATGACGCCCGTGTCTCGCGCGTTGTAACCGAACGGGAGGCGCCGCTTGAGGCGCCTTCTTGTTGTCCGCATCTTGAAAAAGCCTGCCATCATCACGACATGTTGATCAGGCAAATGCCGCTTCAAATACCGTTGCACCTTTCCAACCCGGACGCCGTCAGGCTGCCCGGTCTTTCTTGAGGAGACCCGTTGAGCGCTTTATTCACGTCCGCTTTCGCCCCGTTCACCATGGCCATCGTCCTTCTGGGCGGCCTACTCGCGTTAGAGATCGTGGCCCTTTTGATGGGCGCCAGTCTGATGTCCGAGACGGATGGACCCGACCTGGAAATCGAGGTCCCCGAATTGGAGGTCCCCGAAATCGAGGCGCTTGAACTGGGCGAAATCGACGTGGACGTCCTTGAAGTTGGCGATGTCGATCTGCCCGAACCCGCCGCCATGGGCTGGACCGGCTTCGGCCATGTTCCCTTTCTCATCTGGTTCGCCGGCTTGCTGACCGGCTTCGGCGGCACCGGTATTGCCCTGCAACTGGTTGGTCCGTTCCCGCTCTGGTTTTCGGTCCCCGTCGCTGGTCTCGCCGGTCTTGCCTTTACTCGAACGTTCGCGGGTCTCTTCGCTCGCGCCATCCCGCGCACGGAAACGGCTGCGCAAAACGTCCGCAACCTGGCCCGTCGTCGCGGCGTGGTCACCCAAGGCACCAGCCGCCGGGGCCGTCCGGCGGAACTCCGCGTGACTGACCGCTACGGCAATTCTCACTATGTCCGCGCCGAACCCTTCCGCGACGATGACGAGATCACGCGCGGCACCGCCGTCCTGACCATCTGGGACCACCGCGCCGCCGAACTCCGCATTGTCTCCCTCGACTGACCTGAAAGGACCCGCTCATGCCCCTCGATATTCTTATCCTGCCCGGGATCGTTCTCGGCTTTCTGATCTTCGTCGGCCTCGTCACCGCCCGGCTCTATAAGCGCACCACACGCGAAGTGGCGTTGGTGCGCACGGGCCTCGGCGGCAAGACCGTCGTTGTCGATGGCGGCGCGCTCGTCTTGCCGCTTTTCCATGAGATCGCGCCGGTGAACATGAAGACCCTGCGCCTGGAGGTCAGCCGCACGGCCGAGGCCGCGCTGATCACCAAGGACCGCATGCGGGTGGATGTGGGGGTGGAGTTCTACGTCTCCGTCGCGCCCACCGAGGAGGGGATCAGCCGAGCCGCCCAGACCCTAGGTGACCGGACGTTCTATGTGGATCAACTGCGCGACATGATCGAGGGCAAGCTGATCGATGGCCTGCGCGCCGTGGCCGCCCAGATGACCATGGACGAGCTGCACGAGAATCGCTCGGACTTCGTCCAGGAGGTGCAGAACGCGGTGACGGAGGATCTGTTGAAGAACGGCTTGGGTCTGGAGTCGGTGTCGCTGACCGCGCTGGACCAGACGCCTTTCGATGCGCTCGATGAGAACAACGCCTTCAACGCCGTGGGTATGCGCAAGCTGGCCGAGGTGATCGCCGCGTCGAAAAAGGACCGCGCGCAGATCGACGCCGAGGCCGAGATGTCGGTGAAGCAATCCGCTTTGGAAGCGGCCAAGCGCAGCCTGGAGATCGAGCGCGACGAGAAGGCCGCCCAGATCGCGCAAATCCAGGAGCTGGAAACGCTGGAAGCGGCGCAGGAGGCCGAGTTGGCCCGCCGGCGCGAGGATTCCATGCGCGAGAAGGAGGCCGCCCGCGTCATCCGAGAGCAGGCGATCCGCGCCGCCGAGATCGACCGTGACCGTGCGCTCGAGGTGGCCGAGCAGGAGCGGCAGATCATCGTCAACCAGAAGTCCGAGGAGGAGAGCCGGGCGCGGGCCAGCGCCGACGCGGCCCGGGCCGAGGCCGAGAAGGCCCGCGAGCAGATCGAGACCGCGCGGTCGGTGGAACAGGCCGAGCGGACCAAGCGCATCGCCCTGATCGAGGCCGCGCGCGAGGCCGAGCGGGAGGCGACGCGCATCCGCCTGGCCGCCACCGCCGAGAAGGACGCCGCCCAAGACCGCGCCGAGGCGCGGCGCGAAGAGGCCAAGGCCGAGGCCGACGCGGTCACGATCCGCGCCGAAGCTAAGAAGGCCGACATGCTGGCCGAGGCCCAGGGCCGCGAGAAGATCGTCGCTGCCGAGAACGCCCTTTCGGACGAGATCATCCAGATGAAGCTGCAGCTCGCTCGTCTGGAAGCCATGCCGGGCATCGTCGAGCAGATGGTGAAGCCGGCCGAGAAGATCGACTCGATCCGCATCCACCAAGTCGGGGGCCTGGGGCAGGGCGGGCCCGGTGCCGCGGCCAACGGGGACGGCAAGCCGGTCGTGAACCAGGCGCTCGACTCGATCATGGGAATGGCGGTGCAGATGCCCGCGCTCCGCAAGCTGGGCGAGGACTTGGGCATGTCCATGGAGCAGGGCCTGTCCGGGCTCGACCTGACCGAGGGCCGCACGGCGCCGGCGTCCGAGTTGGACGATACAGAAGATGACACGCCGGAGCCCCCGCAGCAGATCAAGGCGGCTGAATAAGCGAAGGGCGCCCTACGGGGCGCCCTTTTTCAGTAGGTTGTTAGGCGATGTTCATAAGCCTCACCCCGGCGTCACGTGGATCACCTGACCATCGGAAAAATCCGTCAGTACGATGAAGGTCCCATCGGGCTGGATTTCCACGTCGCGGATGCGGCCCAGATCGGTCAGCAACCGCTCTTCTGTTTCGACCCGGCCGGAGCCGTCCAGCGACAGCCGCACCACCCCGCCGGGGTTCAGGGACGAGGCCAGGAGATCGCCGTTCCACTCGCCGAAGGCGCGGCCCGAATGGAAGGCCATGCCGCCGGGCGCGATCACCGGGTCCCAGAAATAGACGGGCTGCTCCATCCCCGCCTGCACTGCCGCGCCCGAGCCCACGGCGCTGGTGTTGTAGTTCTGCCCGTAGGAGATCACGGGCCAGCCGTAGTTCAGACCCGCCTCCGGCCGGTTCAGCTCGTCGCCGCCCGCGGGCCCGTGCTCGATCGTCCAGAGCGTGCCGGAGCTATCTATGGCGGCCCCTTGAATGTTGCGGTGGCCGTATGACCAGATGCTTTGATCCGCGCCGTCCCGACCCACGAACGGGTTGTTCGATGGGATGTTGCCGTCCCGCGTCACCCGGACGACCTTGCCGTAGGTCTTGTCGAGATCTTGGGCGAAGACCCGTTCGCGGCGCGAGAAGTGCTCGCCCGTGGTGATCGCGATCGTGCCGTCGCCCAGGAAGACGAGGCGCGAGCCGAAATGCATCGGGTTCCGCGAGGCGGGCGTCTGGACGAAGATATCTTGCACGTCCGCCACCGATGACATGTCAGATGCCAGCACCATCCGCGCTGCCGCCGTGGCCGACCCGCCCTGGACGGGCTTGGCATAGGTGACGTAGATGATGCGGTTCTGGGCGAAGGCTGGGTCCAGCGCCACGTCCAGGAGCCCGCCCTGCCGGGCCGCGACGACCTCCGGGATGCCGGTGATGGGCGCCGACAGCGTGCCGTCGGCGGCCAGATGGCGCAGTCGTCCGGGCCGTTCGGTCACGAGCCAGCCGCCATCGGGAAGGGTCGCGATGCCCCAGGGATGCTCCAGGTCCGTGGCCAGGACCTGGGTCGACAGCGCGACGCCGCTGTCGACGAGCGAGGCGCGGAACTGCTGGGGGAAGGCGGGCGGGAAGTCGGTGTTCCGGCGCCCCCATTCCCAGGGATCGGCGAAGGCCGTGGCGGGGATGAGGGCGAGGGCGAGGGCAAGCGAACGCATTGACGGGTCTCCCGGATTTTCGATCCGGGCAGAGGTAGGGCCGGGCGGCCCGGCGTCACCTCACGATGACGCCGGGTCGGTCTCAGAGCGCCAGGCGGTAGCGCAGGAAGCCTGCGTCGGACGTGCCCGCCGCCTCGGGCGTCACGCCGGGCACGGCATCGGCATAGGCGTCGGCCGCCGGGCCGGTTTCGAAGATGACCGTCGTGTCGCCCATGGGTGCGAAGGACCAATTGCCATCGGCCGACGGGCTGATCGTGCCCTGTTCCACGATATAGCGGACGATGACGTCGCGATTGGTATCCGGCGCTTCCAGGATGATGGTCGATCCGTCGGCGCCCGGGAAGGCCCCGCCGCCGGCAGCCCGGTAATTGTTGGTGGCGATGACGAACTCCGCCGCCATATCCAGCGGCGTGCCGTCATAGCTAAGGTCCACGATCCGGTTGGCGCCGGGGTTCACGACGGCCCCGTCGCGGTCGAACTTCGCGGGCTGGCTCAGGTCGATCTGGTAGGTCACGCCGTCGATGACGTCGAAGTTGAAGCTGGGGAAATCGGGGTTCAGCAGGATCGCGTCTTCGGCCCCGGGCTCGATCTGGTTGAACATGCCGGCCGAGCGTTCCAGCCAATCCTTCACCTGCTGCCCAGTGACCTTCACCGCGCGCACGGTGTTCGGATAGAGATACAGGTCCGCAACGTTGCGGATCGCCACATCGCCCGCCGGCACGTCGGTATAGTATTCCGGGCCCCCGCGCCCGCCGGCCTTGAACGGAGCGGCGGCTGAAAGCACGGGCAGGCCCTCATGCTCGGTGCCCTGAAGCAGTCGTTCCACGTACCATTTCTGGGCGATGGAGACGATCTGCACCGACGGATCGTCGGCGACCAGGGCGAAATAGGAATGCAGCGGTGCGTCGGTTTTGCCCACGGCCCGGCGCACATAGTCAAGCGTCGCCTGGTGATCGGCGGCGGTGGCGTCCAGCACGGCTTGCAGGCTCTCGACCTGTGGCGCCCAGGACCGATCTTCCTGCCGGATGGCGATGGGCCGCAACTCGCACCCCGCCGCGCCGATCCGCCAGCTGCCGCCGTCGCGTTCCAGCATCAGGTCGATCAGGCCCATATGCGAGCCCCAGAAGCCCGGCATCGCCGCGGGCTTGCCATGGATGGACCCGGCCACCGGATCCACGTTCGGGATGTCTGTGTAGCCGTCGCCGGGGAATTCCCGGTGATGGTGTCCGCAGAGGATGACGTCGATGCCCGGAATGGCCGCCAGGGGAACCGAGGCGTTCTCCATCATTTCCGTATGCGCGGCCGGGCCGATGCCGGAATGGGACAGGGCGATGATGATATCTGCGCCTTCTTCCTTCATCTGCGGCACGTAAGCTTCGGCTGTGGCGACGATATCGCGGGACGTTACGTTGCCTTCCAGATGCGCGCGGTCCCACAGCATGACCTGGGGCGGGGTGAAGCCGATGATGCCGATCTTGATCGGATGGGCGGTGCCCGCGCCGTCCACGATCTCGCGATCCATAATGACGTAAGGCGGCACGATCGTCGTGTCGGCGGTGATCTGTGCCGCCTCTTCCTTGACCACGTTGGCCAAGACAACCGGGAAGTCGGCGCCCGCGAGGGCCTTATCCAGGAACTCCAGCCCGTAGTTGAATTCATGGTTGCCGATGGTCGCCGCGTCGAAGCCGACGGCGTTCATGGCGGCGATGACCGGGTGGACATCGCCGGCCTTCAGCCCCCGCTCATAGGCCATGTAATCGCCCATCGGGTTGCCTTGAAGGAAGTCGCCATTGTCCAGAACCAGCGTGTTCCCGGCCTCGGCCCTGACCTGTTCGATCAGCGCGGCCGTCCGCGCAAGCCCCACATTTTCGACCGCTCGGTCACCATAATAGTCGTAAGGCCAGACATGGACGTGCAGGTCTGTCGTCTCGGCGATGCGCAGGTGGGCTTGGTTGGCCGCAGCCCGCACGGCAAAGGGATGAACGATCACCAGGCCCGCGGCCCCGGCTGTCGTGGTCAGGAAATCGCGGCGGCTGAGGGACATGGCGGTTCTCCGGTTCGAGTCGCTCTCAGGCTAGCCCAAGCCGATTCTCGCCGCTATCGCTGCGCACCGATTCGACTGGCGAATGACGACGGGTTGCAGTGTTTGGTCTGCTCCTGAGGCGGAATCTGCTGCCAAAAAGAGCAATGATCGTTTCCGTTTAGCGATCAGTGCTAGCCCTAAGAGGAACTGTTTCGGCCATAACGGGAACGTCCTGTCGATATCGGCTCAAAATCGCCGAGACTTTGCCATGATCTGGACACATTGCCAGACCGCCCGCTCTTCTCGATGGCGAGGGTCGCCTGCAGGAGCAGAAGCCGTGCCAACATTTCCGATCTCGTTCATCCCGTTTTCTGACCTTACCGCGGAAGATGGGAACCCCTTGACGACAACCTCGACGACGGGGGCGAGCGGTACCTTTTCCGTTAATAACGATGCGACCCCTGTCCTGATCGGCATCCATGATGACGACGATGAATTCGATGACGCTTTCATCGACCCGGGCACGTCTCAGACTCTGGCATTTCCAATTACCGTCAATGGGATGGAGTTCGATGCCGGTTCTGTTGTGGAGTTGGAATTTGCGGTGGATGTCGAGCGTGATGACGATGACGATGACGATGACGATGATGATGATGATGATGATGATGATGATGATGATGATGACGACGACGACGACGATGAGGCGACCTTTTTCTATGTCCGCATCGACGGGGTAAATGTCGGCCTGACCGGTGAGGCGCTGCCGGAGCCGGGCCAAGAATTCGAGATCGAGGATTCCGACGATGGGGAGGACATTCCCTATGCGTCCCTACCGTGCTTCGCGGATGGTACCTTGATCGAAACCGATCGTGGTCCACGACCGGTCGAGACGCTTTCTGTCGGCGACAAAATCCGCACGATGGATAATGGCTGGCAGCCGATCCGCTGGATCGGTCTTCGCCATCTCAGCCCCGGCGACCTCGCGATCCGGCCGGACCTTCGCCCAGTCCGGATCCCCACGGGTCTCTTGGGTAATGGTCGCCCCCTAAGGGTTTCGCCCCAGCATCGCCTGTGCCTCGGCGGATGGCGTGCCGAATTGTGGTTTGGCGAGCCCACAATCCTGGTCCCCGCCAAGGCGTTGCTGTCCTCGGATGGTGTGCGCCGCGACGATACCCGCGCCGGTGTGACCTATGTCCACCTTCTCTTCGACCGGCACGAGATCATCTATTCCGAAGGCTGCCCTACCGAAAGTTTCCATCCCGGCGACATGGCCCTCGATGCGGTCGGCGCTGCGCAGCGCGCCGAATTGATCGCGATTTTCGGCCCCAACGCCATGGACGATTTGACAGCCCGCCGGACGGCCTATCCTACGGTCAGTGTGCGCGATGGATGCGCCGCGTATGCCGCCGCCTAGGGCTCCTAAATGAAAACGGGCCGCCCAATCGGGCGGCCCGTAAATCGGCGTCGGATCATGACCGCTTAGTTGGCGGGCTGTTCCTCAGCATCGCCTTCTGGCGTGGCGACGGGGCCGTCATCTTCGCCGAACTCGTCCGCTGCGCTGCCGATATCGTCGAACAATTGGTTGACCTCGAATTCGGCCGCAGCCTCTTCCTCGGCGGCCAGTTCCTGGATCGACTTGCCAGATTCCTGCAACTCGGCCTCTTCCATCGACCGCGCCACGTTTAGCGTGATCTCGACCTCGACTTCGGGGTGCAGGATCACGGTCACACCATGCAGGCCCAGGTCCTTGATCGGCCGCTGCAATGAAACCTGGCCGCGGTCCAGCGTGAACCCTGCTTCGGTCGCCGCCTCGGAAGCATCCCGGGTCGTGACGGAGCCATAGAGCGCACCCGCATCCGACGCCTGCCGGATGATGATGAACTTCTGCCCGTCCAGGCGGGTGGCCATGGCCTCCGCTTCGGTCTTGGATTCCAGATTCTGCGCCTCCAATTGGGCTTTGCGGCCCTCGAATGCGGCGATGTTGGCATCCGACGCGGTCAGCGCCTTGCCCTGGGGCAGCAGGAAGTTGCGCGCATAACCGGGCTTGACGTCGACGACGTCGCCCATCTGGCCCAGCTTGGCCACGCGTTCCAAAAGGATCAGTTGCATAACACGCTCCTCACTTCACGGCGTAGGGCAGCAAGGCCAGGAACCGCGCGCGCTTGATGGCGCGAGCCAAGCGACGCTGGTTCTTGGCCGACACGGCGGTGATGCGGGCGGGGACGATCTTGCCGCGCTCGCTGATGTAGCGTTGCAGCAGGCGGGTGTCCTTATAGTCAATCTTGGGCGCGTTCGGGCCCTCGAAAGGATCGGACTTGCGACGGCGGAAAAAGGGTTTGGCTGCCATGTATCCGTCTCCTTATCGGCGTTCGCGGCGCTCGGGCCGCTCGTCGCGCTTTTGCATCTGAACCGAGGGGCCGTCTTCGTGGCCGTCGACTTTCACGGTCAGCACGCGCATGACGTCGTCATGCAGGCGGGCCAGACGCTCCATCTCTTGGACGGCATCCGACGGGGCATCGGTGCGCAGGAACGCGTAATGGCCCTTGCGGTTCTTGTTGATCTTGTAGGCCATGGTCTTGACGCCCCAATACTCGCTGTCGACGACGGTGCCGCCGTTGTCAGCCAGAACGGTGCTGAAGTGTTCGACAAGGCCTTCGGCCTGCGCGTTGGACAGATCCTGACGCGCGATCATGACATGCTCATAGAGCGGCATGCGAGCTCCTGTTTTTCTAACGCGTGTTTCAAAGTCCGAGGCTTACACCCGCCGCCCGGACACGAGAGGCCACGCAGATAAATCGCTTGGCGGAATGCGCGGGGTATAGCGATCCCGCACCGATGTGCAAGCGCCGATGGGGCCGTGACGGAACGAGCCGCTCAGACGAAAAAAAGAGAGGGCGCATGGCCCCCTCCTGTCCATGCGTCAGATTTGGCCCCGTCAGTCCCAGAAGCCCTCATCCACGCCATCCATCTGTTCCAGCTGCTCCTCGCTCAGCCGGGTGATGTAGCTGAACGACGTATCGTCCACCGGCACCATCCGCAGGTCCGCAACGGGGACCACCACATGTTTGTCGCCGATATCCAGAAAACCGCCGATCTCGGCCACGATGCCGACCATCTGGCCGTTTTCGTCCAAGACGATATCCTCGATTTCACCGATTTGGGCATGATTTTCCTGCCAGTTCATCGCATCCCAAGACGCGTCGTCCGCATTTGCCCAGGCGTCTTCGTCGTAGACTGGCGAGATCGAATAGATCGGCCCACCAGTGATGTCGCGCGTTCGGATTAGCTCACTCATATTGGCGATCTGGGCTTGCGCCGCCAGCGGGAGCGTCAGGGCGGCGGCGAGTGTGGTCGTGGTCAGAATGCGAAGCATTGCAAGTTCTCCTTTGGGCTTTGTGGCTGTGATCCCTCAACGCATCGTCCCCGGTGAGAAGTTCCAGCCGGCGAATGATTTTTTCGATTGCCGCACCGGCGGACTCTCTTTGACACTCGACAATGGGCCCCCGCGGACCACCTGCACGGCATGGACGAATTGGTCACCTGCGATGACGGACGAACGCGCTGCGGCTACCGCGCGACAGATCCCCATTTCCGCGCCTATCACGACCACGAATTCGGTCGCCCCTCGGCCGACGAGACCCGCATCTTCGAGAAGATCTGCATCGAAACGCTGGCGTCGGGCCTGTCCTTCCACATGGTCCTGGCGAGACGCGATCTCCTCCGTGACGCCTTCCACGGGTTCGAGGTCGACCGCGTTGCCCAATTCGATGACAGCGATGTCGACCGTCTGATGCAGACAGAAGGGGTCATTCGCAACGGGGCCAAACTGCGCGCCTGCCTCCACAACGCCCGCCGCGCCCGCGCAATGCGCGACGACGACGGCGGCCTGCCGGTCTTCCTCTGGGCGCATGAGCCCGCGCATTGGGAACGCCCGGACGAGATGCGCCTGACTTGGCTGCGAAACCATCCGACCAACGCCTCCTCCGAAGCGCTGGCCAAGGCGCTCAAGAAGCGCGGCTGGCAATGGGTCGGGCCCACGACCTGTTATGGCGTCTTTCAGGGTCTCGGTCTTGTCAACGATCACTTCGACGGCTGCGCCTTCCGACAGCCCTGCCTGGATGCCCGGGCCGCCTTCGTCCCGCCCGGCAGGGAACCGCCGGTGCACGTCCGCACACAATCTGTTGATCAATAGCAGTTTGTCTTTTGCCCGCTCAAACCGATGTTCTGTCACGTCCACGTGACCTTACCCAACAGGAGCTTCCGATATGATCCGCACGACTCTTGCCGCCGCTGCCCTCTTTGCCGCAGGTCCAGCGCTTGCCGATCCGGTTCCCTACACGCTCGATTCCAGTCACAGTCAGATTGTCTTCAGCTACAATCACCTGGGCTATTCCACGACCTTCGGCATGTTCTCGGGTTTTGAGGGTACGATCGATTTCGACGCAGATGACCCCGCTAGCTCCTCCGTGTCGGTCTCCATGCCTATCACATCCATGTTCACGGGCTGGGAGCAGCGCGATGCGCATTTCCTGTCGGCCGATTTCTTCAACGCATCCGCCGAAGCCGCCGCCGACGAGACTCGCAACACCGTGACATTCGAGAGCACGTCGATCGAGATCACCGGTGACGAGACCGCCCTCATCACCGGCGATCTTACTATGAATGGCGTCACCCAGTCGGTTGTCCTCGATACCACGCTTAATCAGCAGGGGACGCATCCGCAAAATGGCCAGCCATGGCTGGGCTTCGACGCCACGACGACCTTGCTGCGGTCCGATTTCGGTGTCGGCGCCTTCGCGCCGTTCGTCTCGGACGAGGTCGAAATCATGATCTCGCTTGAGGCGGGTACGGAAGCGGCCTGATCGCTTCGCCTTTATTGAAAACCGGAACGAAATGGGGGCTTCGGCCTCCATTTTTCTTGTGCGCGTTAGACAACCGTTGGTGGCGCGCGCCTCATGGTCCGCAAACGTCGAGGGTGGCATCATGCGGGGAACAAAACGGATCGCGGCCTGGGCGATCTTCCTATCGGGCATCGGCTCATTGCCTGCTGTGGAAGAACTCCGTCAATGTCGCGCAGAGGAACCTGATCGACGTCGTGTTTCGACCGTGGCGTCACATAAAAAGAGATCACTCATCGCGACGGAGAGGCTGCGGAAACGGGTGCGCGCGGCCAGGTGCGCGTGGCAGTCCCGCCGGGTGCCGAGGATGCGTCGTGAGCCGCACCGGCTTGTCTTCATTGATGAGACCGCCGTTACGACCAAGATGACCCGACGGCGGGGCCGATCCACACGCGGCACCCGGCTCGAAACTGACGCGTCTTTCGGCCACTGGCGCACACAGATTTTCATCGCGGGTCTGCGTATCGACGCACTCAGCGCACTCTGGGTGTTGGATGGTCCGATCAACCACGCCGCGTTCGACACCTATATCGAGCCCAACTTGCCCCCACTTTACAGCCGGGCGACGTGGTGATCGCTGACAAGCTGTCGTCCCACAAATTTCCACAGGTGCAACATATCCTCAAAGCGCAGGGCAACTGGCTTCTGTTCCTGCTGCCCAACAGCCCGGACCTCAATCCGATTGAAATGGCCTCCTCCGAGCTCAAAGCACATCTGCGAAGGCTCAAAGCCCGAACTTTCGACGCCCTGTTCCAATCCGCCGCACAGACCTGAGAGTCTTTCCAACCACACGAATGCCGAAACTTCTTCAAGGCTGCTGGATATGTTGCAGAGCAAGATGGACGAAGCTCTGGACAGCCATCGGATGTGGGGCGGACGCCGATTTTCGCGCCAGTTTCCCTCAGGTGAACGCCTGCAACCCCGTCTGCGCCCGTCCCAGGATCAGCGCATGGATGTCATGTGTCCCCTCGTAGGTATTTACCGTCTCCAGGTTCATCATATGCCGGATAACGCCGTATTCCTCCGAGATTCCGTTGCCACCATGCATGTCGCGCGCCAATCGCGCCACATCCAAGGCCTTCCCGCAATTGTTCCGCTTTATCAGCGAGATCATCTCGGGTGCCGCGCGTCCTTCATCCATCAGCCGCCCAACACGCAGGCAACCTTGCAGCCCGAACGCGATCTCCGTTTGCATGTCGGCTAGCTTCTTCTGAAACAGCTGCGTCTGCGCCAGCGGTTTGCCGAATTGCTGCCGATCCAACCCGTATTGCCGCGCTGCGTACCAGCAGGCCTCGGCCGCGCCCATCACGCCCCAACCGATCCCATAGCGCGCCCGGTTCAAACAGCCGAACGGCCCTTTAAGCCCTTGTACTCCAGGCAAAAGCGCGTCTTCGTTCACTTCCACGCCATCCATGACGATCTCGCCAGTGGTCGATGCTCGAAGGCTCTGCTTGCCCTTGATCGTCGGCGCGCTGAGCCCGGCTAAGCCCTTCTCCAGAACGAAGCCCCGGATCTTGCCGCCATGGGCATCGGATTTGGCCCAGACCACGAACACATCCGCAAAAGGCGCGTTCGAGATCCACATCTTTGCACCCGTTAGGCGGTAGCCATCCACCGTTTTCTCGGCCCGTGTTTTCATGCCGCCCGGGTCGGACCCGGCATCGGGCTCGGTCAAGCCAAAGCAGCCGATCAAATCGCCCGAGGCAAGGCCAGGCAGGTATTTCTGGCGCTGAGCCTCAGACCCATAGGCATAGATCGGATACATTACGAGCGACGATTGCACCGACATCATCGACCGATAGCCCGAATCGACCCGTTCGATTTCGCGCGCAACCAGGCCGTAGGTCACATAGGACGCGCCAAGCCCGCCATACTCTTCAGGGATGGTGACGCCCAGCAGACCAGCCGCGCCCATCTTGGCAAAAAGGCCCGGATTGACCGCCTCCGCTGCATAAGCGTCGCGGACGATAGGCGCTAGTTCGAGCTCAGCGAAGGCACGGGCGCCGTCGCGCAGCATCCGCTCTTCCTCCGATAGCTGGTCTTCCAGCAGGAAGGGATCGTCCCACGCGAAAGTGCCCAGGTCGGGCCCGAAGCCTGGCGCTACAACGTCCTTCATCGCGCATCTCCCGAATAACTGAGCCCTACAGATATGCCTGGTCCTGCAAGGTCGCAACAGACATGCCTTGACCTCGGCACGCCCGCGGTGCCCCTTGTGCTGGATGAATGATGGTGCCCCTTGTGCTGGATGAATGATATCGACGACCTTCAGGCCGCGTTGGCCGGACAGAATTATGTCTGCGGCCGCGCGCTGGCCACGGTGACCTTCCTGGCTCTTCGGTTGAACCGCCCTCTGTTCTTGGAAGGCGAGGCCGGGACAGGCAAGACCGAGATCGCCAAGGCCATCGCGGCCGCCCTTGGACGGCGCCTGATCCGGCTGCAATGCTACGAGGGGCTGGATGCGGCCAACGCTGTCTACGAATGGAACTTCGCCGCTCAGATGGTCGCGATCCGCCGGGCCGAAGCCACGGGGGAGGCGCCACCCGATCTCTTTTCCGACGAATTCCTGATCTCGCGCCCCCTGCTGGAGGCCATGCGGTCTCAGCCCGAAGGTCCGCCGGTCCTGCTGATCGACGAAATTGACCGCACCGACGCCCCGTTTGAAGCGTTCCTGCTGGAGGCCCTGTCCGATTACCAGGTCACCATACCCGAGACTGGCACCGTCGCCGCGCCCGCGCCGCCCATTGTCATCTTGACCTCCAACCGCACACGCGAGGTCCATGATGCGCTGAAGCGCCGCTGCCTCTACCACTGGGTCGACTACCCTGACCACGACCGCGAGATGGAGATTCTGTCGGCCCGCGCCCCCGATGCATCCGAGTCGCTGAGCCGGGAAGTGGTCGCCTTCGTCCAGCGCCTTCGGACCGAGGATCTGTTCAAGAAGCCTGGGGTGGCCGAGACACTGGACTGGGCGAAGTGTCTGCTGGCCCTCGATATGATCGACCTTTCGCCCGAGGTGATCGCCGACACGCTGGGCGCGCTGCTCAAGTACCAAGACGACATCCAGAAGCTGCAAGGCTCCGAGGCGAAGCGCATCTTGGACGAGGTACGGGCGGAGATCGCTTAATCTTCTGGCGTTCGATGGGTTTGAGGGAATTGCATCTCGTCCGTGACAGCGGCTGGCGTCGATGGCCGCCACGTTTTACCCGATCTGCTCATCTTCTATCCAGTCGTGGCCGACGATCATGCCGCCAAGGTCGCGCGGAAATTGGAACTCGGTTCTAGCACAGTCGGACAATCGCGGCTTCGTCACTCGGTTCGCGATCGTAGATGCGACCGCCGTCCGCTATCCGATGCAGGGCGCGTGCGGCGTGGTCCATCGTGAGCTTTGCGTCCCGGCAGCGAATTTGGAGGCATTGTGGGCCAGTTCGCGGTCGTCGTGGCCTTTCGGGAAGCGCAAGCCGTTGGGCTGGCTCATATCGCGCCGCACTGGACCCATCGGCGTCCGGCGTGTTCGGTTCTCCCCGGTGCCGTGTGATCAGTCGGGCAGCCGCCGGAGCGTGCCGCAAAATCTCCAATCTGCCGCAAAGCCGTGGGATTGCCGAGCGATCGGTATCGTTGCCGCGCCTCGCTCCATCTCCTTAGGCACAGCCGAAGGCGCGGCCATGAGAAGCCACGCCATTGCAAGTCGACATGCGGCAGATCAGGCAGCGCGCAGCCACTGTGCCCAGCGCAGTCTCGGAGCGTCATCGCAGCGCCATGGCCCGGGTTCGAGCCCGCAGATCCGCCAGGGTGAGCACGTTTGGCACGGCCAGCCCATCATCGCGGAAGTCCGGGTCGGATGGAAGGCAGCCGGGTCCGCAGATCAGTCGGGCTTCACCACGCCGCCCATCCACGAACCAGAACCGGCCGCCAGGGGTCGACACATAGCCGTTTACCCGTTCTTCCATGACCGACAGCAGGTCATAGAGAGAGGGCACCTCGTTATCGAAATGAGGGCCATAGGCCCCATGCGTATGATAGGTGGCCAAAATTTCCGCCATCCCGCGCCAGCCGCGTGGGGTGCAACTGGCCTCGCGCCCGCCCCGGTGGGGCGTGATTGCCATTCGACCATCGCCGAAACGCCCGATGACGCCACAGAACTCTCGGTTCTGGGCAAAGCTGGGCTCTTGAAGCTCCGTCAGGGCGTTGCGGGCCACTTGTTGAACCTGTGCATCCTGGGCTTGGGCAGGCACGGGCAAAAGCAGCAACAGCAACGCCGCAAGGCGTGTGCGCATGGGACATCTCCGGGATCTGGTCGCGTTGGCATCGGATATGGGATCGCCGCCGATCGCCTGCTAATCACGATCTATGGAATTCGATTTACCTGACGATCCCAAGCTGGCCGGCAACATCGCCCATTTCGCCGCCGCGCTGCGGCGCGCTGGTCTGCCCGCCGGGCCGGATCGCCTGATCCTGGCGACCGAGGCGGTCCAGGCGGCAGGCTTTACCGATCAAACCGACTTCGCCCACACGCTCGAAGCCGTCTTCGTGCGCCGCCCAGAACAGCGGGCCACCTTCCGGCAGCTCTTCCGCCTCTATTGGCGCGATCCGCGATACCTTGAACACATGATGGGTCTGCTGACGCCGACCGTGCGCGGTTTGCAGGAAGACCGCCGCGCCAAGCCCGCCGAAAAACGCGCCGCGGAAGCGTTGTTGGACCAACCCGACGAGGGCCCAGAGGGACCCGAGGAGGGGGCCCCCGAAGAAGTCGAGATCGACGCGACGGCGACCGCCTCGGGACAGGAACGCCTGCGCAAACTAGACTTCGAGCAGATGTCCAATGCTGAGATGGCCGCCGCCAAGCGAATGCTGGCCAGCTTGTCACTTCCGGTGAAGCCACTGGCTTCGCGTCGCGCACAGGCGGCCCATCGCGGCCGTATCGACCGCCGCGCCACCCTCCGCGCCGCGCTCCGCAAGGGCGATCTCACCGCGCTGCGCCATGCCAGGCAGCGGACCCGGTGGCCCAACCTTGTCGCGCTCTGCGATATCTCCGGCTCCATGTCGTCCTACAGCCGCGCACTGCTGCATTTCTTGCACGCTGTCGCCAACCGCCAAGGCCAGGGTTGGGCCGAGGTCCATGGCTTCACCTTCGGTACCCGGCTCACCAACATCACCCGCCACCTGCGCACCCGCGACGTGGATGCGGCCTTGGCCGCTGCAGGCGCCGAAGCGCAGGATTGGGAGGGCGGCACCCGAATTGGCGACGCGCTGCACGCCTTCAACCGTGACTGGTCGCGCCGCGTGCTGGGGCAGGGGGCGGTCGTGCTGCTGGTCACCGATGGGCTGGACCGCGGCGACCCCGACCGGTTGGCGAAAGAGGCCCGGCGCCTGCACCTGACGGCGCGCAAGGTCATCTGGCTCAATCCGTTGCTACGCTTCGACGGCTTCGCGCCCAAGGCGGCTGGTATCCGCGCCCTCCTGCCCGAGGTCGATAGCCTGCGCGCTGGTCATTCCATCGCCGCGTTGGAGGGGCTGGCCGAAGCGCTGTCCCGTCCCGATGACATCGGTGATCTTGCGCGGTTCCAATAGCGCAAGGATCGGGTCGCGGCAGGCGCCCCCATGCTGGCAGAAGGTCCCCAGAGGAGGTTCGCCATGCAGTTCCAATCTTACGATCCATCTTTTGTCTCGGCCGTTCGCGCAGGCGGTCCAGATGCCAATGGCCAGCCCCCCGAGCGGGGTGTCAGCGACGGCTCCGGCAATCCTTGCCGCGCCTGCCTGCAAAATATCGAGGCGGGCACACCGATGTTGATCCTCGCAGCGCGACCCTTCCCGACCTTGCAACCCTATGCCGAAACGGGGCCGATCTTTCTGCATGCCGACGACTGCGCCCCCTGGCATGGTCCGGGGATCCCGCCGATCCTGACCGGGTCGCCAGACTATCTGATCAAGGCATATACCGACGATTACCGCATCCTCTACGGCACCGGCGCCATCGTGGCCTCGGATGATCTCGCCGCCGCTGTCGAAGACAGGCTTGCCGATCCCGATGTGGCCTTCGTGGACGTGCGTTCGGCCCGCAACAATTGCTTCCAGGCCCGTGCGCGCCGGGCCGCCGATATGTGATAGCACGGCCTGGACCTGGAACATCAGGGGCCGTTTCGGGGTTCTATCGGACAAGGCGCCCTTGTCTCGGAGATCCAAATGACCCCCGCCCTTCGTTCCGCCACCGCGCTCGCGACAAGCCTGTCGCTGATCGTGCCGTCCCTTCCGATGATCGCCGATGCCCAGCAAGCGACCCCCACGCGGGAAGACGCACTGGCCGCTTGCCAGCTCTCTCTGGGTGCAACGGACGGGGCCGCTGTGGAAGCCTGCCTCACGGATGCCTTGGTGGCGGCCGGGATCGACCCGAACGCGACCGAGTCCGCCGCGGACGCGGCCCCTGAGGCGGAGGTCGTCGAAGGAACCGCGTCAGAGGAGGAAGCGCCGCAGGCCGAGGCTGCCGAAGTCGAGGCCGCGCCCCTCGAGGCGGAGGCGGTGACCGAGCAGCAGGCCGAACCCGAGGTTGTCATAGCGGAGCCGGTCGACGACCCCGCTCCGGCGGTCACCGAGGAGACGCCGACCGAAGAGACCGTTGTCGAGATGCCCGCGGAAGACACAGCGCCCGAGGTTGCCGAAGAAGTCCCAACCCCCGCCGAAGCCCAGATCGAAGGGGCCGCCGACGAGAGCGCGGCCGAGACGGTCGATCCGCCGGTGGAAGCGGCCGAGCAGACCCCCGCCGAGCCCACGCCTGCCGAGCAGGTCGAGGCGCCCGTCGAGAGCGACGCAGACACCCCCGGCCCCGCCCGGGCGCAGGTCCAGGACGAGGTGGACGCGGCCCCGGCGCCCATGACGCGGCGCGAGGCGCGCCAGCTCTGCCGGTCCCAGATCGACGGCGGGCAGCGCGATGCTGTGCAAGCCTGCATGGTCGAAACCCTGGAGGAGAGTGGTCAGGCTGACCTCGCCCAACGCCTGGCCGATCGCTTCGCCGCCGAAGCGGACGGGGAGGTGAACGCCGCCACCGACAGCGCGGTGGCCGAGGAGATCGCCAGCCAACCCGAACCGGACCTGACGGAGGCCGAGGCATTGGCGCGCGATCAGACCGAAGCCGCCCTCGCGACGCTGGAACAGGCCGGGACCGCGACACCGGCCGCCGCTGCGACCGTCGAGGGCGACGAGACCGAGGCGGAGGTGGTCGAGGAAGTAGTCGCAGCCGAAGACGTGCGTAGCTCGTCGGAGGATTTCGAGACCGCTGCCGTCGAAACCGACCGCGACGACGATAACGGTCTGTCGAATAAGCAGAAGTTTGCCCTGGGCGCTCTCGGCGCGCTCGCCGTGGGCACGGTCCTGAATAACCGCACCCGCGTGATCTCCAATTCCGGCGACCGGGTCGTGGTGCAGCGTGACGATGGGGATCTTCAGGTGCTCAAGGACGACGACGCCCTGCTGCGCCAGGCGGGCTCCAACATCCGCACGCAGAGCTTCTCGGACGGCTCCACCCGCTCCATCGTCACGCGCGAAGACGGCAGCCAGATCATCACCGTTCGCGATGCGTCGCTGCGGGTCCTGCGGCGCATCCTGCTCCGGCCCAACGGCAGCGAGGTTGTCTTGATCGACGACACGGCGGTCGCCGAACCGGTCGATATCTCGGAGCTTCCGCCCGCGACCCTGTCGGCCCGCCAGGGTGCTGCGGTCAGCGATCCGCTTCGCGACGCGCTGCGCCGCGAGGCCGGGCTGGACCGGCGCTTCAGCTTGGCCCAGGTGCGTAGCATCGCCGAGGTCCGCGCCCTGGCCCCAGCCTTCGAGGTCGAGTCGGTGACCTTCGCCAGCGCCTCGGCCGCCATCACGCCCGAACAGGCCGGTAACCTGACCGACATCGCGCGCGAGGTGCTGTCCGCCATCCGCGAGAACCCGCGCGAGATGTTCCTGATCGAAGGGCACACCGATGCCGTCGGCGACGCGGCTTACAACTTGGCCTTGTCGGACCGGCGGGCGGAAAGCTTGGCCTTGGCGTTGAGCGAATATTTCGACGTACCGGTCGAGAACATGGTTGTTCAGGGCTATGGCGAGCGGTTCTTGAAGATTCCCACATTGCAGGACGAGCGCCAGAATCGCCGCGCCACCGTGCGGCGGATCACCGATCTGCTTCAGACGGCGGCTGCGAACTGACCTAAAGGATATCACGCGATGCGGCCCGTCTCTGGTAAGAGGCGGGTCGTTTCGCATAGCCTGATGCCAGCGGGGGCCAGTCCCCGTTGTCGGTCGGGGGAAGACGATGGATCGCTTGGACGACGCACCGAAGGCGGCTCTGGCCTGGCACCGCGCCGGAAAGGGCGCGGCCCTTGCGACGGTGATCGAGACCTGGGGCAGCGCGCCGCGACCGCGGGGCGCGCAATTGGCGATCTCGGAGGAGGCGGAGCTAGTGGGCTCGGTCTCGGGCGGTTGTGTGGAGGGCGCCGTCGTCGCCGAGGCGCTGGATGCCATGGGCGACGGTAAGCATCGCATATTGGAATATGGGGTCAGCGACGACGAGGCCTTCGCCGTCGGCCTGGCTTGCGGGGGCGAGATCAAGGTCCTGCTGGAACCGGTGGGCGGCACTCTACCGCCGGATCTGCTGGCGGATTTGGTAGCGCGCCGCGACCGGTCCGAGGCGGTGGGACAGGCGGTAAATGTACAAAATGGGGCCACTTTTCTGGTCGACGAACCCAATTTGGCCGCGCGCTT
>JBCDCW010000019.1:0-23528 GCA_039180995.1 Pseudomonadota bacterium | reverse complement strand
GTTCGGCAGGCCCGCATCAGCGACCGGAAGGCGGCGCCGTCGTCCGGGCCATAGGACCGGATCTCGATCACGCGGTGTCCAGCGCCGCCAGGATCGCGTCGCCCATCCCGCTGGTCGAGACCGGCCTTCCGCCCTCCGGCCCCATCAGGTCGCCGGTCCGCACGCCATCGGCCAGCACCTGCTGCACGGCGCCTTCCAGAAGGTCGGCATTCGCCCCCTCGTCGAAGGAATAGCGCAGGGCCATGGCGAAGCTCAGGATACAGGCGATGGGGTTCGCCTTCCCTTGGCCCGCGATGTCCGGCGCCGACCCATGGACCGGCTCGTACAAAGCCTTCGGCTTCCCATTCTCCATCGGCTGCCCCAGCGAGGCCGAGGGCAGCATCCCCAGCGAACCCGTCAGCATGGCGGCGGCATCCGACAACATATCGCCGAACAGGTTGTCGGTCACGATCACGTCGAACTGCTTGGGCGCGCGCACGATCTGCATGGCGCCCGCATCGGCCAGCATGTGGGTCAGCTCCACCTCCGGATATTCGGCGTCATGCACCTCCTGCACCACGTCGCGCCACAGGATCCCGGCCTCCATCACGTTCGACTTCTCCATCGAACAGACCCGGTTGCCCCGCCGCTTCGCCAACTCAAAGGCGGACCGCGCCACCCGGGCGATCTCGCTTTCGGTATAGCGGTGGGTGTTGATCCCGACCCGCTCGTTGCCCTCCTTCGACACGCCGCGCGGCTCGCCGAAATAGACGCCGGAGGTCAGCTCTCGGACGATCATCATGTCGAGCCCGGCGACCAGCTCCGGCTTCAGCGATGAGAAATCCGCCAGCGCGTCGAAGCATTGCGCCGGGCGCAGGTTCGCGAACAGATCCATCTCCTTGCGAAGCCGCAGCAGCCCCCGCTCGGGCTTCACGCTGAAATCCAGCTTGTCGTATGTCGGCCCGCCCACCGCGCCAAGCAGCACGGCATCGACCGCCTGCGCCTTGGCCATCGTGTCGTCATGCAGCGGCGTGCCATGGGCGTCATAGGCGCAGCCGCCCACCAGATCCTCGGACACGTCGAAGGCCAGGCCCTTCTTGGCGCCGAACCAGTCGATGATACGCCGCACCTCGGCCATGACTTCGGGGCCGATGCCGTCGCCCGGCAGGATCAGGAGGGAATGGGCCATGGATCGCTCTCTCGTTATGACGGCCGTGGCCTAGCCCCGGCCCCTTGGGCGGTCAAGGAAGCACGAGATCGACCCAAACCAGGCGCCCCGTCCCGGCCGCCTCCACCACCTCCCGAAACGGGTCGTCCGGCCCGGGCCAGACCACGCCCGACGCGACCACCTCAACGGCGCGGGGGGGCAACACATAATCCACCCTGAGCGGCCCCGGCCCCTCCCAGGATACGGTGTCCAAGGCGGGATCCCCGGAATGCCCGTCCCCCCCGCCGCCAGCCCCTCGCGGCGCGGGATCCTGTAGGGCCGGATGGTCCAACAGCGCGTGGATCGCCTCCCGCCGGCCTTGCCCATCCTTCGGGTCCAGGTTTGCCCGGCCGAGAACGACCGGCAGGTCGGCCAAGGCGGCCAGCCGCGCGACCAACGCCAACTCGTCCCTGTTGCGCAACCCGTTCCGATCCTCGGGCCCATCGAAGACCGGCGTCCCTGCCGCCATGGGGATCAGCGTCATCCCCGCCACAGGCACGCTCCACTGTCCCACGGTCGCCAGCGGCATCACGGCGCCCGCACCCTCGGGCAGCAGCCCCTCCGCGACATCCGACGCCTCGACCCAGAGCGGTCCATGATCCGTCACCTCGCCCAAGCGCACCCGCGACAGGATCGCCACCCCTCCATCGCCCGAAAACCGCCCATAACCCAACGCATCCCGCGGCTCGTCCGATCGCCCGTTCCCATCCAGGTCGAACCCGCTCGGCCGCCCGGTGTTCGGACGGGGGGCAATCCGATGGGGATAGTCCAGATCATGCTCCGCCAGACGTCCCGCCAGCACCTCCAAGGCCAAGCGATCGTGGTCCCAATCCACATCCAGCAGCAGCAGCAGATCCGGCCGGACCGATGCAATCACATCGAGCACCGCCTCCACCTGCTCATCCCTGCCAGAGGCCAGATCCCGCGCCAACGTGCCCGGCCCCTTCCGGCTCAGCCCGGAATGGAAGGTCGCGATCCGCAGGGTTTCCGCCGCCGCCGGCGCGGCGGCCAGCAGCCAGATCAGGCCGGCATAAAGGCCGGATCGGCCGGTCCTTCGGGGCCGCTGAACCGGCGCCGCTTGGTCGAGATCATCAGCGCCAGCCGCCGCATCGCGATGCCGCGCAGGAACAGGGACGCGGGAAGAAAGGCCCATAACGCCATCACCCAGACCAGAAGCAGGTTGCTGTCGAGGATCGACAGATCATAGGACCGCGCGATGTAATACGCCGCCACGGGCCCGAAATATGGCAGCGCAATCCCTAACAGGATGTTAACGCTGCCGTCCCGGCGGAGCTGCTGCACCACATCCGCGCCCGCTGTCGGGTCGAAGGTCGGCAGGTTGATCCAGACGTTGAAGGACCCCGTCGGCGACGGCCAGCTGTGCAGACGGATCAGGATCGCGAAGACCGTCAGCCCCACCAGGCTGACCAGGTATGACAGACCCGCCGCCGTCCGCACCAAGGCCGCATCCGTGATCGACGTCCCCTCGGGTAGCAGCCACATGACCAGCCGCACCGGCGACAGCGGGACGTCCACCGACTGCCCGACCAGCAGCCCGATCGCCGCCACCAGCCGCGACAGGGTCGTCGGTTCGGTCTGCGCCCGGCAGGCCACCGCCAACAGCAGCACCGTCATGAACAAAATGCCGAACCGCGTGCGGTTGAAGGGCGGCGCCGACCGGAACTCCACCAGGCCGGGATAGGTCGACCCGTATTCCACCAACACGAACAATCCGGCGAACAGCGCGATCAGGACGACGCCTTCGGTGACTTGCGTGTCCGCCGGCAGCAGCACCGACGGGAGCAGCACCATCATCACGACGCAAAGCGCACGAACACACGCACCTGGGAGCTGCGAAATCACTGCCCTGTCTATCCTCGCTGGACGGAGCCGGTACATGCCGGCCCCTTGTTCCACGAAATCCGCCCCCACCACGGGACAGCCGCCTCATTCTTGCCTTCAACGTGCCTTGTTTAACTTCACCTCGCAAGTTCCTGTCTCGGAACGAAAAGAGATCGGCGGCCAGACTGTGCCCAGACGGCATCATACCCCAGCACCGCAAGGGGCTGAACGCCGCCTTATCAAAAGCTTAAGCCGTGACCTTCAATTAGACCCAAGGCCGGGCCTGCGCCGCCTCCGTCTCGAAGGCTTTGATGGCGCCCGCCTTCTCCATCGTCAGGCCGATCTCGTCCAACCCGTTCAGAAGGCAGTGCTTCTTGAACGCATCCACCTCGAACCCATAGGTCGCCCCATCCGCGCCCGTCACGATCTGGTTCTCCAGGTCGACGGTGATCCGAGCGTTCTCGCCGTTCTTGGCATCCTCCATCAACGCATCCACCTGATCCTGCGGCAGCGCGATGGGCAGGATCCCGTTCTTGAAGCAATTGTTGTAGAAGATGTCGGCGAAGCTCGGGGCGATCACCGCGCGGATCCCGAAATCCAGCAGCGCCCAAGGCGCATGCTCGCGTGAGGAGCCGCAGCCGAAATTGTCGCCCGCCACGATGATCTCGGCATTCCGATAGGCGGGTTTGTTCAGCACAAAATCCGCGATCTCCTTGCCGTCGTCGTCATAGCGCATCTCGTCGAACAAGTTCACGCCCAGACCCGACCGCTTGATCGTCTTCAGGAACTGCTTGGGGATGATCATGTCGGTATCGACATTGATCAGCGGCAGCGGCGCCGCCACGCCGGTCAGGGTCTCGAACTTGTCCATAACATCCTCCGGGATTGCCCGCCGGATTTACGCCTCCGGCACGGCGAAGGTCAACGCGGCCCAGTGGGTCTTCCAGACCGGATCGCCCTCGATCTCCGGCTCCAACGGCTCGATCGCGACCGAATCCAGCAGGTACGCGAAGCCCGGTCGCACCGGCACAACCACCCGGCCTTCCGCATCGGCCGTATGCAGCGTGACCCCCACCCCGTCGGGCCCCTTCTCGAACATCTCGACTTGGGCACCGCCTTTGGGCGCGCCGTCCAGCAAGACCTGCACCGGCAACCCGCCCGACAGATCGTCCGAATAGGGGTTCGCCCCCGCCACGATCTCGGTGAACAACCCGACGGGCCCGTCCGCCCCGGCGCCATCGCCCACGGCGATCAGTGTCTTGGCATAGCGGCGATAGCTTTCCCGAAACCCGGCCTCCGGCAACCCTCGCGCCCGGTGATCCTGCAAGATCCCGTCGAACGCCTTGTGCTGGACGAATTTCACCCATTTCGCCCAGTCTCGATAGGTCAGGCCTCGATCCGCGGTTTCGTGCACAACGATCAGCAGGCCGTCCGGCGCGTCCTCCAACCGCAGGGCAGGGTTGTCCCCCATCCGCGCCGGCACGGGCTGCAATTCGCCGCCCGCGACAAAATCGAACCGCTCCGACCGCCCGCCGATGAAGCTCAGCGTGCTGCCCTCGAAATCTTCCCCATTCCGAAACGTCGCTTCGACCGTCTCGCCGGACGCGACCGTGTAGTCGAGGGGTTCGATCCAGAATTCATGTGCTTGCACCCCACCACCCAGAATGCACAGTGCGGCCACAAGCGATCCCAGGGATGTGGACATGACGATTCTCCTCAAAGTTGGTCTGAGGGTGGCATTCGCCGCGCTGCTGTCAATCATCGCACTCGGTGCCCGGGCGCATGAAGTCGAGCCCTCCCTCGCGGAAATCGACGTCGATGCCGACCAGGTGACGATCTCGCTGCGCACCGCGGTCGAACCGCTGATCGCCGGCATCGACCTGGCCGCCATCGAAGACACCAATGACAGCCCCCTGGCCGGCTTTCACGATCGGTTGCGCGCCCTGCCGCCCGAGGAACTCGGCGCGGCGCTGACCACCGCCTGGCCCCAGATCGACGACCGGATCGTGGTCCAAGTCGACGGCACCGACATCCCCCTCACCCTCGCGGCCATTTCGATCCCGCCCGTCGGCGATCCCGAACTCCGCCGGGATTCCGTCCTGACCCTATCGGGCGACCTGCCGGAGGGCGATGCGCCGGTGGTCTTCGGTTTCGACGCCGTCCTCGGCAACCTGATCGTCCGCCAATCCACCGGCGACGACACCTACGAAGCCATCCTGTCCAGTGGCACCCTGTCGGAGCCGCTGCCCCGCACGGGCGTTGCCGACGTCTCGGCCGGGGACGCCTTCCTGCGCAACATGGTCGTGGGCTTCGAACACATCATCCCCGCGGGCCTCGACCACATCCTCTTCGTCCTCGGCCTGTTCTTCTTCTCGCTCGCCTGGCGTCCATTGCTCTGGCAGGTCACCTCCTTCACGCTGGCCCACACGGTCACCCTGGCGATGGGCACCCTCGGCATCGTCACGATCCCACCCGCCTCAATGTGGATCGTCGAGACGATCATCGCCGCCTCCATCGTTTACGTTGCCGTCGAGAATATCTGGTCCGGCGACACCAAGACCATCGGCTGGGGCCGCATCGGCGTCGTCTTCGCCTTCGGCTTGCTCCACGGGCTCGGCTTCGCCTCGGTCTTCGCCGAGGCCGGCATGGCCCCCGCCACGCTGGCCGCTTCGCTGGTGGCCTTCAATATCGGCGTCGAGATTGGGCAACTGACGGTCATCGCCATCGCCTTCCTGCTGGTCGGCGCCTGGTTCGGGTCCAAGTCTTGGTATCGACCCGTCGTCGTCATCCCCGGCTCCCTGATCATCGCGGCGATCGGCGCCTATTGGGTCCTGAACCGCGTCGGCTTCGTCGGCGACCTGCCCTATCTGACCTGACCTCAGCCGATCCGCCTTCCCTGCCACCGTGCCTTTGCCGCCCGCCTTGAGGCGATGCTGATCTTGCGCTCAACAATCGGGGCTCCGTTAACCTCGACACGCCCCTTCTCTCTCCGGTCGGACATGCCATTCTGTTCTGGTATTGCATCCCGATTGCGGACGGCCGGTCGTCGCAGCCGCGCTTGCAAAGCGGTTCGCATTCAACGGGTGTCATGCCTTCCCCGGATCGACGGCGGAAGCGTTTGCTTGTGACGACGCGGTCAGCCTGTCCCTTGAATTCGACCGAACGCGATACGCCCGACAGCGGTTTCCGGAAAACCCGAGACATCGGTCTTTCGGGAAACACGAGCCCCATCAATGCAATGCCGAGACCTTTCCCGCAAAGGCCGATCCCGGTGTTGCGAGAACCGCTGTAAAGCACGTTGCCTTCGATCTGGAGCCCAAGGCGCGGCCCCCCTCGCCGGTCGACCCCCTTGCGGGAAAAAAACCAATGCACCAAGTCAACCATCACCGCAGTCCCCCGCAAACGGATCACCCCCCACCGCAACGATCCGCGACAACAGGTCAGACAAACCAACTCCATAAACATACGCGCCTCCGCATGGGCGCGTGTGGTTGGCCCCTTGCATTGCCAGCGGTCGACACACCGGCCCACAGATTTGATGATGTTCCGCCTCGCCCGACGCGGAACCGGATGCGCGGGGATCGAGCCGATATTCGGGAAGGGGGTTTACAAAACTATATTTCTAGCTATTTAGAAAATATGACCAAGCATAGCGATGCCGCCCAAGCCCTTGCCGCCCTCGGACACGAGGCGCGGTTGGATATCTTCCGCCACCTCGTGAAGGCTGGCAACGGCGGTGCGACGGTTGGTCAGATCGGGGGCCATCTCGGTCTTCCGCCATCGACCTTGGCGCATCATCTTCGCAGCCTCGTGACCGCCGGGCTGCTGGTTCAGGAACGTCAGGGCCGCGAGGTCGTCACCCGTGTCGATTTCCAGCGGATGACGGGCCTGATCGAGTTCCTGACCGCCGAATGCTGCACCGGGATCGCGCAGACCCGGGACGTGGCGTGACGTCGTTTCGTGTAATACAACCATTATTCTAGGAATGTGACAATGACCGAGCTGAACCTGTCCATCCGCGACACCCCTCTCGCTCTGCTCAGCCGGTATCGGGTCTGGGCCGTGATGGTTGTCATCCTTCTGGCGCTCGCCCTGTTCGACCCGATTCAGGCCCGCGACTCGCTCGTCTTCACTGGCGACGCGCTGCTGCACACCGCGCCCTTTCTGGCCCTGTCGATCCTGATCGCCGCCTGGGCCAAGGCCACCGGCGCCGATGGTCAGATCGCGCGCGCCTTCCACGGTGCGCCGCTGATCGCCATTGCAGTGGCGGCGCTGGCTGGCGCGTTCTCGCCCTTCTGCTCCTGCGGGGTGATTCCGCTGATCGCTGCGCTTCTGGCGATGGGTGTGCCCCTATCGGCGGTCATGGCGTTCTGGTTGGCGTCGCCGCTGATGGACCCGTCCATGTTCGTGCTGACCACCGGCGTCCTGGGCCTGTCGTTCGCCCTGGCGAAAACGGCAACGGCCTTCGGACTGGGCCTGCTGGGCGGTTATCTGACCCACGCATTGGGCGCGACCGGCGCGCTGTCGGACCCGCTGCGCCCCGAGGTCGGCAATGGCGGTTGCGGCGGCGCGGCGGCGCGCAAGGTCAAGCCCATCGTCTGGGCCTTCTGGCAAGACCCCGACCGCCGCACCGCCTTCGGCGCAGAGGCCAGCAAGACCACGATCTTCCTTGTGAAGTGGCTGACCCTCGCCTTCCTGCTTGAAAGCCTGATGCTCGCCTTCGTCCCTGCCGAGACGATTACCGGCCTTCTAGGCGGTGACGGGCTTGGCCCCATCGCCCTGGCCACTATCGTCGGTGTCCCGGCCTATCTGAACGGCTACGCGGCCCTGCCCCTGGTCGGCGGATTGATCGAACAAGGCATGCAGCCCGGTGCGGGCCTGGCCTTCCTGATCGCGGGCGGCGTCACCTCGCTGCCAGCCGCCATCGCGGTCTGGGCGCTGGTGAAGCCTCGTATCTTCGGGCTGTACATCGCACTGTCGCTGGCCGGCGCATTCACGGCTGGGATGATTTGGCAGATGATCGTCTGACGGTTGCCGCCCAACCCAGCGCTGCACAAAGTTGGACCGCGTCGACATTTGGGCGCGGTCTCTTTCTTGGGGCATTACTTCGACGGAGCCGGGATCGGCATGGCCGTCATTCCCAATCCAGAGCGCCCTTCTTCCATTCATAAGCGAACCCGACGGTCAGCACGACGAGGAAGACCATCATCGACCAGAACGCCGCATCCGTCAGCCCGGCGAAGGAGACCGCCCAGGGGAACAGGAATGCGATTTCCAGGTCGAAGATAATGAACAGGATCGCGACCAGGTAGAACCGCACGTCGAATTTCATCCGGGCATCGTCGAAGGCATTGAAGCCGCATTCATAGGCGGACAACTTCTCAGGGTCCGGCGCCCGTACCGCCAGCACGGCGGCGGCCAAGATCAAGACCACGCCCAGCCCGATAGCCACGCCCAGGAAAATCAGGATCGGCAAGTATTCCATCAGCATGTCGGACATGGGTCTCTCCGGTCTGGTGAGTTCGGTCTAGGTGGCCTGGTCCAGGCGGTCAACGGGCCGATGGCCCAGATCGCCACTCTAAAGGCGGCGCAGGCCGATCAACGTCGTCTTGACCCAGCCGCTTGGTCCACCGGGCCGGGCGATGCGGCACCATTGCTCGGACGGGGTACACATGTCGATGACGCCGCCTTCGCCCGGCTGCAATTGATCGATCACCGCCCGGTCCGTGCCTGGCCCGACCCGCAGATTGATCGGGCCGTCGGTCACGTTTCGCACCGGTTCGGTCACCGACAAAAGAAGGGGCGCACGGGCGTCCGGCACTTCAGGCGGGATCGCGTCCAGGATTTCCGGCGGCAGCGGGCGCGCCGCCCCGGGATCGGCGGGCAACGGCATGACGGTAATCGCACTGGGGGGCGCCAGGGGCACGGCGGGCTGCAAGGTGCGCGTGTCCAACCAACCATAGGTGCCCTCGGCCCAGGTCAGGCACCAATCGCCCGACACGTCGCACCGCTCCATCTCGGCGCGGCCGCCCGGCTGCAATTGCGCGACCACGGGAAACCAATCCGCAGGACCTGCGCGTAGGTCGATCGCGCCGCCGCTCTGGTTGCGGACGGATTGCGCCACGGCAGACGCGGCCATCAAAAGGGCGGTCATTAAGGCCAGAGACTTCACGGCATCCTCCCGCCGTAGTCCGACATGGTGATGAGGGGGAGGTTGCGTCGCTCTCGTTGCGGGGGGTGTGTCGCCCTGGCCATTGGTGCGAGGAGGAAGGTGGTAAGCCAGAGCGAACGGGTGTGCGGTGCCCCCGGTTGGCGACGTCGGATCGGATATCGGGTTCGGGCGTCTGTCAGACAATCTCGCCGTATTGTCATCCGATGACATGGGGGTCCGGCCCCCTGCTCCGCAACCCCTGAACAGGCCGAATCCCAGATCCCCCGAAGGACAGACCGGCACCCCGCTCACGCAGACGGTGTCCGGATTGCTCGGCCCTGGCCCCGCGCCCGAAACCTCAAACCACCCGGCGCCCGTCCATGCGGGCAAAAACCTTTCGGATGGCGGCAGGGGTGATATCGGCGGCGCGATAGGGTCTCTCGTCGATGGTGGGTTGGGACACTCGGTCAGCCGTTCCATCCAGTACGCGCTGAACGGCTTCGGGCAGTGCTTCGAGCGCGATGATCTGATTACGAACCCGCATCATCCACGGGCCGCCGGATGGCGTGGCGCGTTGGGGCACCTGCAACACGATATCTCCCGAATCGACACCCGGGTCGACGAAGTGAACGGTCATGCCCGTCAGATGCGTCTCGTCGTTGTGAACCTGCCAAAACTCGGCCCGGGTGCCCTTGTATCGCGGCAGCAGCGAGGAATGGACATTCAGCACACCCCCTTCTGCCGTCGCGATAATCGGTGGCCGGACGATGGGCGCGCCTGCCAAGGTCAGCAGACGAAGGTCCAGGCTTTCGAGCCAGGCGACGGTTTCGGGGGCATTGACGGCCTTCCTCTCGACCTCACGGACTGCGCATTCGTCCGGCCAATCGGGCGGCGTTCCGGTCTCGGCCCGAAAATGGGCGTCCGCAGCCGATTCTTCTTTCCAGACGCGGTGTCGCATCCGCGCCTCCCGTGACAGCACGCAACGCAAGCGCTTGAGCATCGGGAACGGATGCGCTTTTGGCGGCCCTTTGGGATTGCGGATGGCCAGCACGGCGACAAAAGGGTGGGGGCCATTTCCTAAGCGCGCAGCGAGGCGGGCCGCCATATGCCGGGCAAACGGCGTATCGTAGCCGATCAGGCCAACCCCGGCACTCATGAATCCCGGTCTCTCGGGACATCGAAGAAGAACTCCCGGTCGTCATTGAAATGAGCCAAAAACGCGTCCGGGAGGCCGACCCAATCCGGCTCGCCCTCATATGTCCCGAGTTGGGATCGGTGGCACGCCAAAGCCGCTCGCTTGCGCTCCACGAGCCCGGCAATCGAGACATGCTGCACGGGCGCGCGTCTCGCATGGGCGAGCGCGGCGCGAAGACCGGAGACGAAACCGGCCTTGTTGGACAGCCCGTCCGGCCGCCAAGAGCGGAAATCCCAGAACCAGACCGGGTATTCGAGGAGGTCTGCGCGGCCCAACCGATCCGTCCGAGCCAGGTCGCGAACCGCGCGGGCCAGGGCCTGATGATCGCGGTGGCCATCGGCCAACGCACATACATAGACCTCTTCGGGGGCGATGCGGGCGACGATGTCGGCCAACCGCTCGCGCAGCCCATCGGCATGGGCGGCCAGATCTCCGTCGGGCAGGCGCAGGAAACTGACGGCATCCGCTTCGACGCCGAGGATGGCACACGCTTCGATGGTTTCGCGCTCCCGCAAGTCGATCAGAGCGTCCCGGGTGAGGCTTTGGGCCTCGTCCCCGTCATGGGTCGCCGCCCCATCAGTCACGACGGTGACGTGAACGGATGCGCCCGCCGCCCGCTTGCGTTGGATCAACCCGCCACAGCCCAGCGTCTCGTCGTCCGGATGCGGCGCCAAGACGAGGCAGTTTTTCACCGATAGCGCGTCGGTCCGATCCACCGACCGACGCGATAGGACCCGATGGACGAGACGCATTGCGCCCCGTTCCAGCCATGGCCAAACGCGTTGCATGATGCTTCGGGTCATTCCCACCCTCCTGCGACCTCGGCAGACCCTTTCCGAAGGCGAACCATCTGACAATGGGGATGCCGTCATTTGCAGACGAAGCGTGCCACCGTGGTCACCAAGCGACGACCGCGGCGATATGCGCAGGCCGCATGGCACATGCGGCAGATGACCCATCGACCCCGATGCACACCCCGGTCCACCCCTGGAATGGGCCCATGCCCACGAGACCACAAACCGGTGTGTTGGCAGAAATGGCCTGTCGGCCTCTTCGCGACTCAACCCGCAAAAGCCGTTCGGGCCGCCACCGTCAGACGTGGCAACGCACAGGAACTCTGGATGTCCGGATGAACCCGGCTCCGCGTAATCGCCATGGCTCGGTCCAGATACGTCCCGGCCGGGTTCGACGGCACGGCAACTGGCGGCCCAATGCAGCCAGCCGATCAGGCGGCACCGCGCGAAGACCGGTTTGGATGGCGTAGCCGATCAGACCCTCTTATCCCGGCGGTCTGGCGTGCGATGCTACCCCTCTCCCGGACCACATCAGACGGTATTGACCACATCCGGCCGCTACAGCGCGTCCAGCAACGCCACCGACGGATCGCCCGTCACCGTCAGCCCCCGCGACCGCTGAAACGCTTCGATGGCGCGGCGCGTGTTGGGTCCGATCACTCCGTCATCGCCCTGGGTATCGAACCCGGCGGCCGTCAGTTTGCGCTGCAACTCCACCCGCTGCGTCTTGCGCAGGCCGTAGCGATCCGGCCCGAACTCGGCCTGGAGCGGCCCGCGCCCGGCGATGCGATGGGCCAGATAACCGACGCCCAGCGCGTAGCTATCGGAATTGTTGTAGCGCTTGATGACCCGGAAGTTCGGCCCCGTCCGGAAGGCGGGCCCAACCGGGTCGGGCTTCAGGTTGCCGTTGGGATCCTCATCCGCCCAGGCGCCCCCCCGCTGCCAGCCCGCATCGCGCAGATAGGCCGCCGCCGAGGCGAGGGCGTCGGTCGGGTCGTCCGACCAGATATCCCGCCGTCCGTCGCCGTCGAAATCCACTGCCGATTGCAGATAGGACGTCGGGATGAACTGGGTGTGGCCCATGGCGCCAGCCCAGGACCCGATCATCCGGTCTGTCGTGGTATCGCCCGATTGCAGAATGCGCAGCGCCGCCACCACCTGTGCCTCGAAGAATTCGCCTCTCCGCCCGTCAAAGGCCAGCGTCGACGTCGCCGAGATGACTGGGATGTCGCCGCGCCTGGCGCCAAAGCGGCTTTCGACGCCCCAGATCGCGGCGACGATTTGCGCCGGCACGCCGTAGCGCGCCTCGATGGCCTCCAGCGTCGCCCGGTTGGCCGCGAAGGCGGCGCGCCCGGCCTCGACCCGGTCCTCGGACGCGACGATGTTCAGATAATCCTCGAACGAGCGGCGGAATTCCGTCTGGTTGCGGTCGCGCGCCACGACGCCGGGCACGAAGCCTTGGCCCCGGAAGGCAGCATCGAAGATATCGCTGCGGATGCCTTGCCCCGCGGCCCGGCCCCGGAAGCCTTCGACCCAGGACCGCCATCCGGCATTGGCCCTGGGCACCAGATCGGCATCCGGCTGCCGAAAGGTCGGCCGGGCCGAGATCGTGGGCGCTTCGGCACAGGCCGAAAGCGGGGCGGAGGCGAGCATCAACGTGACGGCGCGACGGGTGAACATGCCTGCAAGTCCTTCTGATGAGGGCGTTGAGCCGGAGTCTACCGAACACCGGGAAGACGGCAAGCCGCTCCGACGAGATCGGAGGCGATCATCCGCCTTTCGATCCGATATCATCTGCCTCTCGCGCTCTGATGGGCCCGCAATGTTCGGATGGGACTGTCACGCCATCCAAGTCGGCTTCCGCTTTTCGAAGAAGGCGCCGACCCCTTCGGCCGCTTCGTCCCCTTCCCAGCGGGCCGCCAAGGCCGCAATGCTCTCTTCGATAGCCGCCTCGTCGATCACCGGGCCCAACCGCCGCGCCAGCCGTTTGGCATCGGCCACGGCGCCGGGCGCGCAGGCCAGATAGGGCGTCACCTCGGCCTTGATTTCCGCGTCCAGATCCGCGGCCGGGACGGCCTTGGCCAAGACCCCCAAACGCACCGCTTCGGCCGCGTCGAACCGGCGGGACGACATGAAGACCCGCCGGGCCATCCCTTCACCCAGCCGGGCGATCACGTACGGCCCGATGGTCGCCGGGATCAGGCCCAGGCGTGTCTCGGTCAACCCGAAAAGCCCGCTATCCGCGCCCACGGCCGTATCGGCGACGCAGCACAATCCCACGCCGCCGCCGAACGCGGCGCCGTTCACCCGGGCGATCAGCGGCACCGGCATCTCGTTGAGCGCGCGGAGCATACCCGCCAGCCGCCGTCCCTCGGCGGCGCGGCCCTCGGCCGAGGCGTCGAACTGCGCCCGCATCCAATGCAGGTCGCCGCCCGCGCAGAACGACTTGCCCGCACCGGTCAGCACCACGACCCGGGCCTGCGGATCGGCGGCGAAGGCCGTCAGTTCGTCCATCATCGCTGCCGACAGGGCGTTGTGCGTGTCCGGCAGGTTCAACGTGACCGTCGCCACGCCCCGCCCGTCGCGGTCCACCTTTATCGTCTGCATCAACCCCTCCCCGGTATGGCGCGCCCGTCGCGGACCCAATCGTCGTGCAACCATACCATCCGGTCGCAGAACCAGACTTTGGGCAGCACGGCCAGGACCGTCCCAAAGACCGCCCCTTCCCACCACAGCGCCCAAAGCCCCCAGATCAGGATCAGAACGCCCGGCAGGCTGGCCCAAGCCAGCCGCGTGGCCGCCTGCCGATGATGCGCGGGGATGGTGTCGCGATATATCAGGAAGATGCGCTCGCCCAGCACGGCGCGGCTCATCCAATGGTCCCACGTCCGGGGCGCTGGAAACACCCGCGTGTTGGCCCAGTTCCAGGCCAGGACCAGCGCCAGGGGGATCAGACAGGCCCAGCCGATCCAGACCCGGCTCCAGATGGCCAGGACCAGCAGCGGCAGAACCGTGAACCGCGTCGCGCCGGACCAGGGATTGGCATGGCGCGCCCAGGTGGCATCGTCCATGGCCATCAGCCGTTCGGCGGCGCGAAAGAGGTCAGCCATCGCGCATCCTCTGGGCCAGATCCGCCGCCTCGGCCAGAATGGCCGGGTCGAGCCCTGTCTCGTATCCAGCGGCCCGCAGATGGGCCTGCACTGCCTCGGTCGCCACGTTCCCGGCCGCCCCGGGCGCGTAGGGACAGCCGCCCAGGCCACCGACGGCGGCATCGAAGACCCGCAGCCCGCGGGCCAGGGCCACGTCCAAATTGGCCAAGGCCCGCCCGGACGTGTCGTGGAAATGCCCAGCCAGCCTGTCCGCCACCATCTCGGCCAGGACCGCGTCCAGCATTGCATCGACCGCTTCGGGCCGCCCGCGCCCGATCGTGTCCCCCAGACTGATCTCATAGCAGCCCAAATCCCGCAGCGCGGCGACGACGCGGGCGACGGCGTCAGGCCGCACCGGGCCGTCATAGGGGCACTCGACCACGCAGGACACATAGCCCCGCACGGGCACGCCATCGGCCGCCGCGGCGGCGGCAATGGGCGCAAACCGCTCCAGGCTTTCGGCGATGGTGGCATTCAGGTTCGCCCTGGAGAAACCTTCCGACGCCGAGGCGAAGATCGCCACCTCGTCGACCGCCGCCGCCCGCGCGCCGTCATAGCCTCGCATGTTCGGCGTCAAGGCCGCATAGGACACGCCCGGGGCGCGCTTGATCGCCGCCAGAACCTCGGCGGAATCGGCCATTTGCGGCACCCATTTTGGGCTGACGAAACTGGCCACCTCGATCCGGCGGAACCCCGCACGCGAGAGCAGATCGACCAGAGCGACCTTTTCGGCCGTGGGAATGGCCCGCGCCTCGTTCTGCAGGCCGTCGCGCGGACCGACCTCGAAGATCTCAACCGGCTGGGACATCGTGGAAATCCTTCACGTAAAGCCCGCCCTCGCCCCGGCTGGCCTGCCAGCCCTCCCGTGCCTCGCATCGGGCCATCCAGGCCGCCAAACGGTCGCGGGCGCCGATCCGGTGGAACCGGCGGCCCATCATCACCGCCTGGGCCACGCAGATATCGGCGGCCGAGAACGACGAAAGCAGCCAATCGCCGGTCAGCGCCGCCTCGACCGCGTCGAAGCATTTGCCGACCCGCGCCGCTTCCAACTTCATGACCGTGGGCGAGCGCATCCAATCCTCGCGCAGGGCGACATGCTGCTGGGTCAGATTGGCGGCATGCTGGCTGATGGTCTCGGCGAAATGCAGCCAGATCAGCCAATCCGCCCGCTCCGCATGGCCAGGCGCGCGATCCAACTGCCCCGCGCGCTCGCACAGCCATTGCACGATGGCGCCCGTCTCCCAAAGCGAGCGGCCATCGACTTTCAGGGCTGGCACCCGCCCGGCCGGATTGAGCGCCAGGAATTCCGGCGAGCGCAGGGACTTGTCGAAGGGCCAGATCTGCACCTCGAAAGGGAGCCCAAGCTCGTTGAGCAACCACAGGATCCGGTCCGACCGGCTTTGGGGAACGTGGTGCAGCACGATGGTCATGGCCCACCCTCCGGATCCATCACCCGCTTGGTCATTCGTCGTCTAACCGGACCAACGCCGCGCCCGCCTCGACCTGATCGCCCTCGGCCACCAGCACCTCAGCCACGACGCCGTCCCGTGCCGCGCGCAACACATGCTCCATCTTCATCGCCTCCAGGATGGCCAATCGGTCCCCCGCCGCGACCGACGTCCCGCGCGATGCGAAGACCGCCTTCACCAGCCCCGGCATCGGCGCCTCCACTAGGCCCGCCGTCGCCCCGGCCGCGCCGACCACCGCCAGCGGGTCGGGCAGATCGAACGCATAGGCATTCCCCCAAAAGACCGTCAGCCGCCCGGGGTCGCGGTGCCACGACGCGTGAACCGGCCGTCCGTCCACGACAAAGACGCCCGCGTCCCGCCGCACCTCCACCGACCCCTCCCCCAGATCCACCTCGAACCGCCCGGGCGCGTGCACCGTCACATGCCCTGCGATCTCCTCGCCGCGATGCGTCATCCGCACCGCCCAGCGCAGCGGCGCCCAGAGGTGGAACCCGCCATGCGCCGTCACCCCGTCTAGCCCCAGCGCCAGCACCGCCACCAGCGCCCGGGTCCGCGCACAGGCCACCGGTGGTGCGGTCAATGCCTCGACCTCCCGGTCGATCAGGCCGGTATCCACCTCGCCCCGACCGAAGCCGCCATGCCGGGCCAGCGCCCGCAGAAAGGCCAGGTTCGTCACCGTCCCGGCCACCTGCGTCCCCGCCAAGGCCCGCTCCAACGCGCCCAAGGCCGCGCCCCGCGTCGGCCCGTGGACGACCAGCTTCGCGATCATCGGGTCGTACCAGGGCGAGATCGTATCGCCAGCGCGCACCCCCGTCTCGGCCCGCACGCCGTCCGGGAAGGCCAGATGGGTCAAGGTGCCGGTCGCGGGCAGGAACCCGGCGGCGGCGTCTTCGGCATAGAGCCGCGCTTCGAAGGCATGGCCCGTGATCGTCAATGCATCCTGCGCGACCCAAAGCGCCTCGCCCGACGCGACACGCAGCTGCCATTCCACCAGATCGACCCCAGTGACTGCCTCGGTCACCGGATGCTCGACCTGGAGGCGCGTGTTCATCTCCATGAAGTAGAACCGGTCGGGGCGCAGCCCGTCCGAGGCATCCACGATGAATTCCACCGTGCCCGCACCGGCATAACCGATGGCCTCGGCCGCCCGCACGCCGGCCTCGCCCATGGCGGCGCGCATCTCCTCGGTCATCCCGGGGGCGGGCGCCTCCTCGATCACCTTCTGGTGCCGCCGCTGCAGCGAGCAATCCCGCTCGAAGAGATGCACCGCCCGCCTGCCGTCGCCGAAGACCTGAACCTCGATATGGCGCGGCGTGGCCACGAATTTCTCGATCAGGACCCGGTCGTTCCCGAAGGCCTTCTTCGCCTCGGACTGCGCCGCCGCCAGGGCGTCGGCGAAGTCGCCGGGCGCCGCGACCTTGCGCATCCCTTTGCCGCCGCCGCCCGCCACGGCCTTGATCAGCACCGGGTAGCCCACGGCCTGGGCCTCGGCCGCGAGCCGCCCCGGCTCTTGGTCCTCGCCTTGGTAGCCCGGCACCACCGGCACCCCGGCCTCCTCCATCAGGGCCTTGGCCGCATCCTTCAGCCCCATGGCCCGGATCGCCTCCGCCGACGGCCCGATGAAGACCAGCCCGGCCGCCTCGACCGCTTCCACGAAGTCCGGGTTCTCGCTGAGGAACCCATAGCCCGGATGCACCGCCTCCGCCCCGGTGGCCTTTGCCGCCTCGATGATCGCATCGCCGCGCAGATAGCTGTCGGCCGGCGCCGCGCCGCCCAGGGACACCGCCTCGTCCGCCATCGCCACGTGCCGGGCGGCCCGATCCACGTCGGAATGCACGGCGACGCTGCGCACGCCCAGGCGGCGGCAGGTGTCGATGACCCGGCAGGCGATCTCGCCTCGGTTCGCGATCAGGACTTTCCGGAACACAATCTCTCCCTCACGTCTCGAACGGCCTGGGGCAGCGGCCATGCCTCGGCATCGCCGCCCTCGGCCGCCAGGTCGGGATGCAGCCGCAGCTCCATCCGCTCGAGCGCCGCGTCGGTGGCCGCTTGGACCCGGGCGATCTCGGCCTCCAACCGGGCGGGCGCGTCCGCGTCCGGCGGCTCCCGATCCCGCGCGATCAGCAACCCGGACGCGCCGAGCAACGCGCTCATGGCCAGCCCCGCCGGCGTGGCGCGCATGGCCAGCAGCGTGCCCTGGGCCGCCAGCGTCAGGACCAGGCCCATCCCCTGCCGCACCTCGCGGTCGGCCGCCGCCTCCCCGCCAGAGGCCAGCTGCGCCCGGGCCGCATCGATCTCGGCACTCACGATCCGCCGCAACGTGCCGCGCAGCCCCGCCTCATCCAGATCGAGCCGGCCCGTCCAAACGATCAACCGAGGCGCCCGCTCGCGCGTCTTCTCGACGAAATCGGCGAAGTCGAACACCGTTTCGTAGTAATCGGGCCGTTCATCGGGATGCAGAAGCCAGACCGAGACCGCCGGTCCCGACCGCCCGGGTACCTCCGGGATGCTGGTCGTGCCCGGTCGCGGGCCCCAGGGCGGCATGGTCGCGTTCATTACACGCCACCATCCAGATGCCGCGCGACCGAATGGGGCAGCGGCCAGGCATCGTAATCCATCCCCTTGAGCCGCCCGCCCGGCTTGCCGCGCCAGGCATGGCGGTAGAGCTCCATGTGCAGCACGATCTCGACCCGTTCCAGCGCGGCATCCACCTTGCCCTGGGTCTCCGCGATCGCGGCCTCCAGCGCCTCGGCCTCGGACCGGCGCTGCAACCAGCCGGGCCGGCGCCATTCCCCGAAGACCAGCTTCCCCGCCGAGAGCGCCACCAGCAGCACGACGTTCGTCGCCAAGGTGGATGCCAGCCCGATCAGATCCGTCGGCGCCGGCAGCCAACCGAGCCAGCCGCGTTTCTTCGACGATTCCTCGGCCGGCAGCGCCCGCGCCATGTCGAATTCCCGCGCGAAGCCCTGGCGGAACTGTCGCGCGAAGCTGCGCCGGTCGAAATCGTCCCGCCCGGCCCAGACCTTCAGCTTGGGCCGCGCGAAGAGGCCGGCGCGGGACCGCTCCACGAATTGCTCGAAATCGAAGATGAAGAAGTAATCCTCCGCGTCCGGCGAGTTGTGGATCACGTAGACCGGGATCTCCACGGCCCGCCCGATCTCGGGCAGAGCGAACCGGGGCAGCGCCGCGCGGGCCCGGTCGGCCAAGCGATCGGTCAAGCGCGGGCGGGTCATGACAGGATCTCCACGACGCGAAACCGTTCGCAGCCTAACCACATGCCTTCGGACCACCCTCCGTTGCGCTCGAAATAGGAGATGTGGCCGCGGCGCCAGTCGCGAAAGGTCCCCTCGCCTTCGGCCAGGGCGAAATCCTCGGGCACGTCGCGGAAGCGGAGACGCGTGATCTCCGTCGTCTCGGTCACGAGCACGGGGCGGCCGTCCCAGTCGATCACGATGTCGCGTCGTCCGACGACCGGCATGGGCTCTCCGCTCGCCTCGATGTCGCGCAGCGCGAAGCAGGTCGCGGTCTTGCGTCCGCTGAGGATGAGGCCGATGAGTTCGTCGGAGAGCGGACGGCTGTCGCCGAACTCCGAGATCTCGGCGCCAGGATACCGGCGCCGCAGCGCTACCATGGCGGCGGGGTCGGCCGCCTTCGGGGGATCCTCTTGCTCCGCGCTCACATGCGGAACACGCCGAAGCGCGTCTCCTCGATGGGCGCGTTCAGGGCGGCAAGCAGGGACAGGGCCAAGACGTCCCGCGACTTGCGGGGATCGACGATGCCGTCGTCCCAGAGCCGGGCGGAAGCGTAGAGCGGGTGGGATTGCCGCGCGAACATCTCCTCGGTCGGCCGCTTGAACGCGGCCTCATCGTCGACGCTCCAGGTCTCGCCGGCCTTCTCCATCGCCGCGCGTTTCACCGTCGCGAGCACGCCCGCCGCCTGCGCGCCACCCATCACGGAGATGCGCGAATTGGGCCAGGTCCAGAGGAAGCGAGGCTGGTAGGCCCTTCCAGCCATTCCATAATTTCCCGCGCCAAAGCTGCCGCCGACCAACATGGTGATCTTGGGCACCGACGTGGTGGCCACGGCAGTGACCATCTTGGCGCCGTGGCGGGCGATGCCCTCGTTCTCGTATTTGCGACCGACCATGAAGCCGGTGATGTTTTGAAGAAAAACCAATGGAATTTTTCTTTGAGAACAGAGCTCTATGAAATGCGCGCCCTTCTGCGAGCTGTCGGAAAACAGCACGCCATTATTGGCGATGATCCCGACATGCATGCCTTCCACTTCCGCAAATCCACAGACCAATGTCTCGCCGAACCGCGCTTTGAATTCATCGAAGCGGGAGCCGTCGACGAGACGGGCGATCACTTCGCGGATGTCGTAAGGCGTGCGCAGGTCGGCCGGGACGACGTTTAGGATTTCTTCAGGATCGTAGGCCGGAGGCTCGAAATTGTACGAAATGGGGGTGATTTCAGAGCCCGGTTTCCCAATTTGTACATTTCTCAACGCCTCGCGGGCGAGGGCCAGGGGATGCGAGTCATCCTCCGCCAGATAGTCCGCCACCCCCGACAGCCGGGTGTGGACATCGCCGCCGCCCAGGTCCTCGGCGCTGACGACCTCGCCCGTCGCGGCTTTCACCAAGGGCGGCCCGGCGAGGAAGGTCGTGCCCTGGTCGCGGACGATGATCGAGACGTCCGACATGGCCGGAACGTAGGCGCCGCCCGCCGTGCAGGAGCCCATGACGACGGCGATCTGGGCGATGCCTTTGGCGGACATGCGGGCCTGGTTGTAGAAGATGCGGCCGAAATGGTCGCGGTCGGGGAAGACCTCGTCCTGGTTCGGCAGGTTCGCGCCGCCGCTATCGACAAGGTAGACGCACGGCAGATGGTTTTCCTCGGCGATCTCCTGGGCGCGGAGGTGCTTCTTGACGGTCACGGGGTAATAGGTCCCGCCCTTCACGGTCGCGTCGTTGCAGACAACCATTACTTGGCGCCCATGGACGAGCCCGATGCCCGCGATGGCGCCGCCCGCCGGGGCCGCGCCGTCATACATGCCATGGCCCGCGAAGGCGCCGACTTCGAGAAAGGGCGAGCCCGGATCGAGCAGCCCGGCCACCCGGTCGCGGGGCAACATCTTGCCGCGGTTCAGATGCCGCTCGCGCGCCCGTTCGCCCCCGCCAGCCATGGCCCAATCGGCGGCCTCCCGTATCTCGGCCAGGGCGGCGAGATGGGCCTCGCGATTCGCCTTGGCCTGCTCGGAACTGGGGAGGAGGGTGGTGGGAAGTTTCATCGCCCCCCCGCCTCGACTGTTTCGACCATCCGTTCGTACATACGGGCGCCGAGCCATGCAGATATGTCTTCGTATACGACCATGAGCGTGTCCGTGGCCAAACCGAGCCGCTCCTCGACCACTGCGATCTCGGAAGGCTGTTCGGTCCCTTCAGATGGCGCAAACATCCGCTCGCGGTTTCGTTCGAGCGACCCGGCGCGGAGCCCGCCCTGTGCGATGGCGGCGTCGATTCGCTCAGCTGGCAATCGGTCTAGCACGCCTGCCCTCAAGTCCTTCAACATAGAGCTGTAGTCTTTGAAACAGGAAGCCGGGTCGGGCGAGATCGCACAGGTGTCCACCTGCGTGGCAGCGCATTCTGTCTCGACCGCTCCAAACCAGAAGTCGGGACGCTCATCTGGATCAATCCGACAATCCCCGGTCACCATACAAGGCGCAGCGTAGCCTATGAGCCGGGCGCGCGGTTCCAACTCTGGACCAATACAGGCCTTAAAGGCCAAGAGGTCGTCCGCGAGAGCAGCTTGCATCGAAGAGAGCAAACAGATCGTCGTCGCTATCATACTACGCATCTTCGTTCTCCCTCACCGCCCTACATCCACCAGCCACGATTCCAATTCCAGCGCCTGCTCGCCCGTCATCTGCAGCATGCAGGCCGCGCCCGCAGGGCCCTGGCCGGTGCCGCCGCCCCACCAGGCGCGTTCATAGGCGCAGTTGGCGTCGCGGTGGGGGATCCAGCTGCGCTGCATGTCTCGCAGGGTCTCGGTGAGGGACGGCGCCGTGATCCCGAGGCGGGCATTCTCGGCATCGTGGGCCTCATGGGCGGCCAAAAGCGCCGTATAAGCCGCGTTCAAACGGTCGTCCCAATACTCCACCTCCGCCCAGGTGCAGGCGGACATGCCCACAGTGGTCCAGCCACCTGGGCTCTCCTCCATGCAGAACTCGGCGGATTGACCGATGCAGGTGCGGGGCGGCGCCTCTGAAGCCAGGCAGGCCGCCGTGGCGGACGGGGTGAACGTGATGTCCTGAGCTAAGGCAGGTTTGGTGAGGGCGGCGACGGCAACAGCTGCAACAAGGGCAATTGGCTGCCAGTCGTCGGGGGCCCTGCACCGCATTCGTGACCTGTCATGCACCACGGTGCACCTTCCGCTTCTTCGCACGTCCGGGGCGAGCAGCGGCCGGGTGGGACGCACCGGGCCCCAAGCGCAACAGCAAACGTTTCGTCACCTCAACCCGAGCTTTGGCGGTACGGAAATGGGACGGGACCCGGAGCAATTGCGAATCAGGATGCGGACGGAGCTTACCTTCAATGTAAGCGACTAGTCTGATGGCCATGTCTCGGTCAAATGCCCATAGAACTCGACCGCGATATACAACTTGAAACCAGGCGTCGTTTGGCCAAGTCAGGCGATGTTTGCGGCGGATATCGCACGAGAGGCAAGATAGAGTACCAGCACTGCCATTGATACGAAGGCGATCGTAGGGCGAATGGCCAAACTGTTGGGGGGACATGCCGGCTGGGAAATCTCGGATAGTGTGCAAGGCCCGACCTCGTAAGCCAGGATAGTAGACCGCCATCACGGGGTGCTCGGCGCCCCCTTGCCCATGGACATTGAGAAGTTCGAACTCATTCGAACGACGGAACCATGGCCGATGAGCCGATACCACTTGACGATACACGGCAAACTCGAACCGCGCCTCACCTCCACACTTTGGGCATGTCACTGCAAGAACAGGTGGCGTAGGGTTCCATTTACTAGGCCAAGTCACCCCATCGCCCCCATCAGTTCACGGCCGACCAGCATGCGGCGGATCTCGGAGGTGCCGGCGCCGATTTCCATGAGTTTGGCGTCGCGGAAGAGGCGCGAGACGGGTGTGTCGTTCATGAAGCCCGCGCCGCCCATGGCTTGAACGGCCTGGTGGGCTTGTTTCATCGCCTCCTCGGACGCGTAGAGCACGCAGGCGGCGGCGTCTTGGCGGGTGACCTCGCCGCGGTCGCAGGCCTTGGCGACCTCGTAGACATAAGCCCGGGCCGAGTTCATCGCTGTGTACATATCCGCGATCTTGCCCTGCATCAGTTGGAAGCTGCCGATGGGTTTGCCAAACTGCTTGCGTTCAGCCAGGTACGGCATGATCTCATCCAGGCAGGCGGCCATGATCCCAGTGCCGATGCCAGCGAGAACCACGCGTTCATAGTCCAAGCCCGACATAAGAACGGCAACGCCCTTACCTTCTTCGCCCAGAACATTTTCGAATGGGACTTCGACATCTTCAAAGATCAGCTCGGCCGTGTTTGACCCGCGCATGCCAAGCTGGTCGTAATGGGTCGAAGTGGAGAAACCCTTCATCTCCTTCTCGATCAGGAAGGCGGTGATTCCCTTGGACCCAGCATCCGGATCGGTTTTGGCATAGACGACCAGCGTATACGCATCCGGCCCGTTGGTGATCCAGTATTTGTT
>JBCDCW010000018.1:0-24514 GCA_039180995.1 Pseudomonadota bacterium | reverse complement strand
TGCGAAACACGGCGGCCCGCTCGGCCCGGGCCCGAGCAAAGGCGTCTTCGTAGGTGATGGTGCTATGCGTCTCGAACATATCGGTTATTCCTTCTGATCAAGTCATTCTGTCTTGAGACTTATCTACAACTCCTGAACTTCCCGTACAAACGAGACTTTCCAAGGCTTCAGTTAAGATATACTAATCTGATATGCCGGAACGTCTCCCCCCGCTCACTGCGCTGCGCGCCTTCGACGCCGCCGCGCGTCACCTGTCCTTCCAGGCTGCCGCTGCTGAGCTATCGGTCACGCCCGCCGCCCTATCCTTCCAGATCAAATCGCTAGAGGAGCATCTGGGCGCCCCACTCTTCCGCCGCCTGAACCGCCGCGTCGAACTCACCGATGCCGGCCTCGCCCTCAGCACCCCGTCCTCGGAGGCTTTTCAAACGCTTGCCGCCGGATGGCGCGCCGCCAAACGGGTGCTGGATACGGGCATTCTAACCGTCACGGCGGGCCCGGCTTTCACGGCAAAATGGCTGGCGCCGCGGCTCTTCGACTTCGCGCAACGCCATCCCGAAATCGAACTCCGTTTCGCCGCAACCCTGAAAATGCTCGACTTCGCGACAGACGACGTGGACATCGCGATCCGCTTCGGCCCCAAGGACGGCGCCGACGAAGGCCTATACCGCGCGCTGACCATCGACGATTGGGTCACACCCATGATGCATCCCGATCTGGCTGCGACATACCCAACGCCCGAAAGCCTGCTGGGCGCGTCGATCATCTTCGACGATTCCATCGCTTTTCTGAGACATTCTGTGAGTTGGGGCGATTGGTTCGCCCAACACGGCATCATCGCGGACGACCTGCATGGCCCCCGCTTCAGTCAAGCCGATCACGCCATCGACGCCGCCCAAGCGGGCGCGGGCGTCGTCTTGGGCCGCGTGAGCTTGGGGGAAGCCGCGTTGCGTCAAGGCTCGCTGGTCGCGCCGTTCAAAACGGCCTTGGTGCCGCGCGCCCATTTCCGAGTGCTCTGCCCCATCGGGGCCGAGACCCGTCCTGCGACCAAAGCCTTCCTGGATTGGTTAGAAAAGGAAGCGGCACGAATGGAAGATCATGCGGAAAACAGAGATTTAATCCGAGTCTGATTGCCTCTCGGATGTCGGAGCGGATCCGCCGAGGGATGCGGATCCGCAGTGCTTGGATTTAGTGAGTGGCGGCGTTCAACCGCTCGATCTGTTCCTTGATGGCCAGCTTGCGCTTCTTCATCTCGGACAGCGCGGTGCTGTCGACGGCGGGGGAGCGCTGCTCCTCCTCGACCTGACGGGAGAGAACCTCGTGTTTCTTTCGTAGCTCCTGCAGGTGCGACGTCAGCGACATATGTGTCTCCTCTCTGTGATGGTTCGTCTGTCTAGTGCATCACACGATATAGGCAGCTGTCACGGATTTTCGTAGCCGCGCACAAAAAGTCGTGACCGATTTGAATTACCTTAATGACAATGCCTGCGCCTCGCGCAGCACTGCCTGAGCGGCGGGCGTGTGCTGATCCCGGTCGCCTTGATGGCGGTCGCCCGCATGCATCACGAAGGGCGGCAGCAAGCGCAACGGCGCGCGCGCATCCTTGGTCCCTTGAACGATCACCCGACCCGCCACCGCGTCGGCGCGACCGGCAATGGGCAAGACGACCAGACCGCCCAGGCGCAGCGCGCCCAGAAGATCGGCCAGACGGTCGGCGCGGGCGATGAAGGTGACGCTGCCTTGGGGCGCGACGCGCCGACAGGCAATGTCGACCCAGCGTGCGACCTCCCCAGGATCGGCTTCACGCAAGGCGGCCTCGCGCGAGGCGTCCAGCGAAGGGCGGCCCTGCCCGGCCCCGAAATAGGGTGGATTGCAGATTACATGATCGAAAGGGCGGCGCAGATCGGGCGGCAGATCCAGCACATCGGCCACCACGACATGGGCCGGGCCGTTCCGGCGCGCGAGATCGGCGGTGGGGGCGTCGCGTTCCACGCCAGTCAGGATCAGGTCCGGCACACGGGTGGCGAGGCAATACATCGCGGCCCCCACCCCGCAGCCCAGATCGAGCACGGTCTGACCGGGCCGCGCCGGGCAGGCGGCGGCCAACAGGACGGCATCGGACCCGGCGCGAAACCCCTTGCTGGGTTGCAAAAGAGTCAAACGGCCCCCCAGAAAGCCGTCCCGCGTGATCATTCGGAAATGGGGATTCCGTTGTCGCGCATGGTGGCACGGGCCATGAACAAATCGGCCTCGGCGACCATCATGCGACGCGGTAGCACACCGATCGACCCTTCCAAGATGGACGTGTTTGCGTCCAGAACGAAGCAGTCTATACCCTCGCCGTCCAGCAGGGCCGAGGCGAAGGCAATGAAGGTCGGATCGTTCGTTCGGAACAGTTCGCGCATGGACCGACGTCTACGGGCGCCGTAAATCGGTGTCGAGGAGGGACCGCGATGAACAAGCCCACGCAGATCAAGCCCCATGATCGGCTGGCCGCGGCCTGCGCGTCGGAAATGGCGGCGGTGAACCGATTGATCCGGGACCGGATGGCCTCGGAAAACGCGCCGCGAATCCCGGAGGTCACGGCCCATCTGGTGGAAGCGGGCGGCAAGCGTGTGCGGCCGCTGCTGACGGTGGCCTGCGCGAAGATGTGCGGCTATGCGGGCGAAGATCACCTGAAGCTGGCGGCGACGGTGGAATTCATTCACACGGCGACGCTGCTGCATGACGACGTCGTCGACGAAAGCCGGCAACGACGGGGACGACCGACGGCCAATCTTCTGTGGGACAATCAATCTAGCGTTCTGGTGGGCGATTACCTGTTCGCGCGGTCGTTCCAGTTGATGGTCGAGACCGGCTCGCTGCGGGTGCTGGACATCCTGTCGGGCGCCGCGGCCACGATCGCCGAGGGCGAGGTGCTACAGTTGAGCGCGGCGCGGAACTTGGCCACGACCGAGGAGACCTATCTGCACGTCGTACGCGGCAAGACAGCCGCCTTGTTCGAGGCGGCCTGCGAGGTGGGCGGCGTGATCGCGGGCGTACCAGATGCGCAGGTCGCGGCGCTGGCCCGCTTCGGGGATTCGCTGGGCATCGCCTTCCAGATCGTAGACGATTGGTTGGATTACGGCGGCGCGGGCGACGGCATCGGGAAGAACTTGGGCGACGATTTTCGAGAGGGGAAACTGACCCTGCCGGTGATCCGGGCGATCGCGCGCGGGGACGCGGCCGAGCGGGGCTTCTGGCGCCAGGCGCTGGAACTGGGCCGGTCGGACGATTTCGCCCGGGCGCGCGAGATCGTGGAGCGGCACGGCACCCTAGAAGAGACGCGGCTAGAGGCATTGGCCTGGCGCGACCGGGCGCGGGCGGCGCTGGACGAATTGTGCGAGAGCCCGCTGCGGGACATGCTGGGCGATCTGGCGGATTTCGTGGTCGCGCGGGCGGCCTGATTTCCCCGCGGGGAATTAACACATTGTTAAGATTATATTTTCACGCAAGAGACGTTGCCTGAACCCACCAGCCATGGCGCGTCAGCGCGCGAGCGGCGGCTTCGGCAGCGACGCGACTGGGCCAAAGGCCAAAACAGGTCGCGCCGGAGCCGGACATGCGCGCGACCTCGGCACCGGCGGCGCGCAGGGTGGCCAGAACATCGGCAACGATGGGGGCCGCAGCGATTGCGGGCGGTTCCAGGTCGTTGCGATGGCCCGCGATCCAAGACCGCCAATCGGCGGGGTCCGGGCTGATCGGAAGGGGTGCCATCGGCGGGTTGTCCGAGCGAGCCAGGCCTTGGAAGACCTGGGGTGTCGGCAGATGGGCACCGGGATGGATCAAAACGGCGTGCAGGACCGGCATCGGGACAGGGGCGACGGCCTCGCCGATGCCGCGCATGGTGGCCGCTCGGGCCAGGGTGCAGATGGGGAGATCGGCGCCAAGGGTCAGGAGTTGATCGGTCGTGAGCGCCGCTTCGGCCAGCCGCAGGGCAGCGGCCGCGTCGGATGAGCCGCCGCCGATGCCGCCGGGATGGGGCAGGCGCTTCTCAAGCGTGACCGCTTTCGGCGCGGCGGCCAAGGCCAGGGCGCGGCGGATCAGGTTCGTCTCGTCGGCGGGTACGCCGTCGGCGAAGGGGCCGGTGACCGAAAGGGTGTCGCCATCGGTCAATGTCAGGACGTCGCCGCAATCGGCGAAGGCCACGAGGCTATCGAGCAGGTGGTAGCCATCGGCCCGGCGACCCGTGACATGGAGGGTCAGGTTGATCTTGGCGGGGGCGAGGGCGCGGCGCATCGGTGTCTGGTACGGTCTGATGGGTACAGTCAGGTCCCGGACCAGGTCCGCGGCCGCCTCACTCCTCGGCGGCCTCGATGCCGCCTTTGCCGCCCTCTTCTTCCAACACGGCGTCCAAGCCGACATCCAGCTTCTTGCGGATGCGGGTCTCGTCGACCTCCTCTGGGTCAAGCGACAGGGCGCGGCGCCACTGGAACTCGGCTTCGAGCTTGCGGTCCACGGTCCAGTAGACGTCGCCCAGATGGTCGTTGATGATCGGGTCCAGGGGACGCAGTTCGACGGCGCGCTCCATGGGCGCGATGGCTTCGTCATAGCGGCCGAGGCGATAAAGCACCCAGCCGAGAGAATCGGTGATGTAGCCGTCTTCGGGCCGGGCCTCGACCGCGCGTTCGATCATGCCGAGCGCTTCGTCCAGCTTGATGCGCTGTTCGACCAGGCCGTAGCCCAGGTAATTCAGGACAAGCGGCTGGTCGGGGTTCAGCTCTAATGCGCGACGGAAATCGGCTTCGGCGGGATCCCAGGTGCCGGTCCGTTCGCGGGAGATGCCTCGGGCGTAGTAAAGGAACCAGTCGCGGGGGGTGTCTTCCTCGATCATGGCGATGGCGCGATCATAGGCGTCGGCAGAGAGCTCGAACCGTTCCAGCCGGCGCAGGACGTCGCCATAGGCCGTCCACACGGCCTGTTCATCGGGATGGGACCGGGTCAGGGCGCGCAAGACTTCGACGGAGGCATCGTCCCGGCCATCGGCCAGCAGGATTTCGGCGCGCGTGATCTCGGCCCCGAAGAAGCTGGGATCGTCGCGCGGGACCTGGGCCAGCACATCGCTGGCAAGGTCGTATTGCCCCTGGGATTCCAGCAATTCGCCCACCAGGATCAGGGCGTCCACATGGTCGGGCTGAAGCGCGGTGGCGGCGCGGGCGTTCAGAAGCGTGAAGGTGGGCGAGGTCTCGCCCGCCAGGATCGCGGCGAGGGTGAAGTAGGATTCGGCCATGCCTTGGACCGGCGCGGTGATGAAGTCCCACGAAATGGCCTCATCCGCGGCGATGCGGCCCGCCAGATCTTGAAGCATGGGGGAATTGCCCGCGGCATTGGCGCTGGCCAGCAATTGCAGTGCGTCATCGCGACGGTCCAGCTCTATCAGGACCTGGGCATGGGCGAAGGCGCTGCGGGTCGTCAGGTTCAGCGGGCCGAAAGCGTCACCGGACAGGATTTCCTGCGCACCTTGGAAATTGCCCGCCATGGCCCGGATATAGGCTTGTTGCTGGCGGGCGATGGTCTCGAACCCGCGGCGGCCGGCCAAGTCGTCCAGCGCCGCTTCGGCGCCGGGGATATCGCCTTCGGCGGCGGCGACCCAGCCGCGCAAAAGACCGTTCAGCAGCGCACCGCCAACGGTCGGGTCATCCAACATGTCGGAGGCCTGGACCATATCGCCGTCGCGCAGAAAGGTGACGAGCCGGGCGGCATCGCCGAACTGGCTGGGCAGGTCCGAGGCGCGCAGACGTTCAGCCGCGTCGTTGGCGCGGTCGAAATCCCCCATGACGGCATAGATGATGACCGCGTTTTCCAGGACTTGAGGCGTGGCTTGGTCGGCGGCCAACAGGTCGTCGTAATAGCGGGCCGCGGCATCATAATCGTTGGAATATCCGGCGATGCGGGCGGCCAGGTAGGGGCCGGCCACGCCCTGGGCCTGGGCGGCGGCGGGAAGCATCAAGGTGGCGGCCAGAAGGAGCGGTCGGAGCATCGGGAAGCCTCGGGGCGGCGCGAAGTGGCACGCCTTAATCTTTTGGATGGGCCCAGGTGATGGGCGGTCGTTTCCGTCACGCTACGGGGCGCCGGGGCGTTGTGCAACGCAGACGGCACAATGATGCGCATTCCCGATCCCAGGGGCGAGCAAGACACGGGATCGTGATGGCAGAGATCACATATTCGGGTAGTTCGGCCCGTCGCCGCCCTGGGGCGTGGTCCAGACGATGTTCTGGGCGGGGTCCTTGATGTCGCAGGTCTTGCAGTGGACGCAGTTCTGGAAGTTGATCACGAACTTCGCGTCGTCGCCCTCGCCCACGAATTCGTAGACCCCCGCCGGGCAATAGCGGCTGGAGGGCCCGTCATATTGCTTGAGGTCGACCGCCACGGGCACGGCCGCGTCCTTCAAGGTCAGGTGGGCGGGCTGGCTCTCTTCGTGGTTGGTGAAGCTGTAGGCCACGTTGGTGAGGCGGTCAAAGCTGAGCACGCCGTCGGGTTTGGGATAGTCGATGGGTTTGTGGTCGCTTGCCTTCTGGGTCGCCTCCGCGTCGGACTTGCCATGCGGGGTCGTGAAGGGCGAATTGCCGAACAGGTTGTTGATCCACATGGACGCGCCGCCCACGGTCAGCGAGGCCGTCAGGCCGTAATTGGACCAGAGCGGCTTGACGTTGCGCACGGCCTTCAGGTCTTTGCCCACGGCGCCGTCGCGGATTTCGGCATCGTATTCGGCCAGGGTGTCGGAGGCGCGGCCTTCTTCCAGCGCAGCATGGGCGGCTTCGGCCGCGGCCTTGCCCGAGAGCATGGCGTTGTGGTTGCCCTTGATGCGCGGCACGTTGACCATGCCGGCCGAACAGCCCAGCAACGCGCCGCCCGGGAACGCGGTCTTGGGCAGGCTCTGCCAGCCGCCCTCGGTAATGGCGCGCGCGCCATAGGCCACGCGCTTCCCGCCCTCCAGCAGCTCGGCCACCATCGGGTGATGCTTGAAGCGCTGGAACTCCATATAGGGGAAGACATAGGGGTTCTTGTAGTTCAGGTGGACCACGAACCCCACATAGACCTGATTATTATCAAGGTGGTAGATGAAGGAACCACCACCGGCATTCTTGCCCAGCGGCCAGCCCATCGTGTGGACCACCTTGCCGGGCTGGTGCTTGGCCGGGTCGATCTCCCAGATCTCCTTCATGCCGAGGCCGTACTTTTGCACGTCGCTGTCGGCATCCAATCCGTATTTCGCGATCACTTGCTTCGAGAGCGAGCCGCGCACGCCTTCGCCCAGGAACACATACTTGCCGTGCAGCTCCATTCCCGGCTCGTAGCCGTCGCCGATGGTGCCGTCGGCGTTCTTGCCGAACTCGCCCGCGACGACGCCCTTAACCCGGCCCTCTTTGTCGAACACCAGCTCGGAACAGGCCATACCGGGGAAAATCTCGACGCCCAGCGCCTCGGCCTGTTCGGCCATCCAGCGGCAGACATTGCCCATGGAGACGACGTAGTTGCCGTGGTTCGACATCAGCGGCGGCATGGCGATGTTGGGGACGCGGACTTTGCCTTCCTGCCCCAGAACGTAAAATGCATCAGATGTCACGGGCACGTCCAGCGGCGCCCCCTTGTCCTTCCAGTCGGGCATCAGTTCGGTCAGGCCCACCGGGTCCAGCACCGCGCCCGACAGAATGTGGGCGCCGACCTCCGAACCCTTCTCTAACACCACGACAGACCGATCCGCATCCAATTGCTTCAGCCGGATCGCCGCCGACAGGCCCGCGGGCCCCGCGCCCACGATGACGACGTCATATTCCATGGCTTCGCGTTCGATGGGATCGGACATGGGCGGCTGCTCCGACTCGGTTGCGGCAAGTTGCAAAGGGGTATGGGGATGGGTGACGTTTGCGTCAATCGTGACGCAGCGATGTGTCGCGGCGGTGATCGGGTGTGATCGCGCGCTCGAATCCCGCTTGACCGATCCGATGTCAGAGGCGCATGACAGTCCTCGCAAGGTTCCCCGACGCGCCACGCGCAGGGGATGAAATGGGAATGCGGAACGGGGGACCCAAACCGGGCCCCGAGACCGCAGCCGCCCCCGCGACTGTGAGCGGTGAGGGTCGGGTCACGATGCCACTGGGGAGACCCCCGGGAAGGCGACCCCACCCCGCGATCCGCGAGCCAGGAGACCAGCCCTGCGGTGCGACAACCCTCCCGTCGGGGTGACGGGGCAACGGAAAGAGATCGACCATGCATATCGAACCTGGACCCGTCCACGGCGCCAAAATGGTGCTTGCCTATGGGACGGCCGCCGCCGCGGCGGCTTACACCGCCAAGCTGGCCTGGGAAGACTTGAAATCCCACGGGGTACCACCCTTGCTGGTGCGCAGCGTCATCGCCACCATCGGCGTCTTCTTCGAAGGACTGCCCATGTCGCGCCCGGCGAGCTGCCGATGTGCTTCGTCAACGTGACCCCGCTGCTCATCTCGCTCTTCGCGATCTTCACACTGGCCAAGATGGGCCGCACGACGATGACGAACCCGCATGTCACCCAACCGCGCGTCCATGCGGCTTGATCTCCCCGGACGGCGGTCTCGCCCTGGCGGAACCGCCTTCTGGATCACCGACATCGAGGTCGGATCTGATCGGTGGTCGAATCGGCGCTGCTGTTGTTGATGCGAATGGCGATCTGCTGGGCGCGGGACAACTGCCCCGGACAAGACAAGACCGGATCGTTCAGACGCGGCTGCCTGCTCAGCGGACTTTGCGATCCCGTCCCGCTGGGAACGCAGGCCGCGACGAGACCGGCGATTGTGATCGCACAGAACAGACGGAGCATCATGGACGATGACCTTTCAGGACGCGCGGCACCGCAGCCGCAGACCCATGTGACGCCAGAAGTCGCCGCCAATCCAAACACGGACGCGTGATCGTTGGACAATCGGTGGTTCGACGCTCCATCACTGATCCGAAAAGACGCATATCGAACATCGCCGCCAGACATCGCGGCCCGAGAGGGAAAGACACATGAAGACCCCCGCCACCATCGTTACCGGCTTCCTGGGTGCCGGGAAGACAACGCTGATCCGCCACCTGCTGGAAAACGCCGATGGACGGCGCATCGCGCTTATCATCAACGAATTCGGCGATCTGGGCGTCGATGGCGGCATCTTGAAAGGTTGCGGCATCGAGACCTGTTCAGAAGACGACGTGGTCGAGCTGTCGAATGGCTGCATCTGCTGCACCGTCGCCGACGATTTCATCCCAACGATGGAAGCGCTGCTGGCCCGCGACACGCCGCCCGATCACATCGTCATCGAGACTTCCGGCTTGGCGTTGCCCCAGCCGCTGGTCCGCGCGTTCAACTGGCCGGGTCTGAAGACCCGGGTGACCGTGGACGGGGTGGTGACGGTGCTGGATGGACCGGCCGTCGCGGCGGGGACCTTCGCGGCCGATGTGGCCGCGGTGGACCGTCAGCGCGCGGCCGATGACGGGCTGGACCACGAGACGCCGCTCAGCGAGCTTTACGCCGACCAAGTCGCCTGCGCGGATATGATCGTGGTGAACAAGACCGATCTGCTGGGCGAGGCCGGTCCACTTGTGGACCGGCTGCGGGCCGAGGCACGGGCGGGCGTGCAGGTGGTCCCGGCCAGCATGGGCGCATTGCCGGTGGATGTGGTGCTGGGCCGCGGCCAGGGGGCCGAAGACGACATCGCCGCACGGCACGAGGTGCATCATCACCACCATCATCACGACGATGACGATAGCCACCACCACGCCCATGACCACGGGCACGACGCTTTCGAGAGCTTCGTGGTCGAAACCGAGGAGGTCGCCGACCCGGCGGCCTTCGCCGCCAAGGTCGCCGACGTGATCCAGCGGCACGACATTCTGCGCCTAAAGGGCTTCGCCAGCGTGGCGGGCAAGCCCATGCGGCTGACGGTTCAGGCGGTGGGACCACGGGTGGATCACTATTTCGACCGGCCACTTGGGGATGACGCCCGTGGCGCGCGGCTTGTGGTGATCGGGCAGGCGGGCCTGGATCGCAACGCGATCGCGGCCGACCTGCGGTGAGGGTCGGGGCCGCCGATCCCCGCGCACCGGGCTGCGCGGCGCTGCTGGCGCAGAGCCACGCGCTGATGCAGGCCATGTTCCAGCCGGGCGAATGCCACTACCTTGACCTGGACGCGCTGGCCAAGCCGCATATCCGCTTCGTCGCGGCAGAAGCCGACGGGGCGGTTGTCGGCACGGGCGCGATCAAGTTGCATGACGGATATGCCGAGGTGAAGTCCATGTTCACCGCCGTCGACGCACGCGGTCGCGGCGTGGCCGACGCGATCCTGCGCCACCTGATCGGTTTGGCCGAGGCCGAGGGCCGTCCGATCCTTCGGCTGGAAACCGGCGTGGGACTGGACGCCGCCCACCGGCTTTACATCCGCCACGGCTTCGTGCCCTGCGCGCCATTCGGAGGCTACCGAAAGATTCCCGCAAGCCTGTTCTTCGAGCGGGTGCCAAGCCTTCTTTAGAAAAGCTTGGGCAGAGGCTCTAGCGAAGGCTCTGGGCTGACGCGATCCGCGCCGCGAGCCGCGCATTGTTCAGGACCAACTCGATATTGGCACCTAACGCCCGGCCCTCGGTAACAGCGTTCAGATGGCCGAGCAGGAAAGGCGTGACGTCCTTACCCGAGACCCCTTCTGCGTCGGCCTTCATCAAGGCCTCGTCGATCGTCGCGCCGATCTCCTCGGCTGGCAGCGCGTGGACTTGGGGGATCGGATTGGCGACGAGCAATCCGGCGCCCAGACCCAGCGCCGCGTTCGCCGCCCGCGCGGCGGCGATCTGAGCGGGGTCGTCGAAGCGTTCGCCCGCGATCACGCCCGAATCGCGGGTATAAAAGGCCGGGAAGGCGTCGGCGCCGAAGACGACCACCGGCACGCGCAAGGTTTCCAGCATCTCGATGGTCCGGGGGATATCCAGAATCGACTTCACCCCGGCGCAGACGACCAGGACATCGGTGCAGGCAAGTTCCGTCAGGTCGGCGCTGATATCCATCCCATCGCCGCGATGTACGCCGCCGATCCCGCCTGTCGCGAACACCCCGATCCCGGCCAAGGCCGCGATCCGCATGGTGGCCGAGACGGTCGTGCCAGCCGTGCGACCTTTGACCAGGCAGGCGCCCAGATCGCGGGACGCGGCCTTGACCACGTCCCCATCCTGCCCCAGCCGCGCGACCTGCGCTGCGTCCAGCCCAGCGCAACAGATCCCGTCGATCACGGCGATGTTGGCAGGTATGGCGCCTTCGGCACGCACGGCCGCTTCGACCTGTAGCGCCACCTCTGCGTTTCGGGGCCAGGGCATGCCATGGGTTATAATGGTGCTTTCCAGCGCGACCACGGGCCGCCCCTCGGCCAGCGCGGCGCGCACCTCGTCGGTCATTTGGATGTCGATCATGAGCCCTCCGTCGCGCCCTTCTGACGCGCTCGGCCCGGAAGGTCACGCCCTTGCGTCGCCCACGAGCCTGCCCCAAACCGCGCCGGGGCAGATACCGCCCCGCGGAGGACCGATATGCACCTGCTCGCCGCCCAGCCCGGCGCTATCGACGACGGGGAGCCCGTGGATCTGGGCCAGAGCCCCGCCGATCTGGTGGTGATCTCGGCGGCGGATACCGAATTGGCGGCGCTGAGCCAGGCCCGGACCGAAATGGCCAATGCGCCCAGCCTACGCCTGGCGAGCCTGATGCATCTGCGCCACCCGATGTCGGTCGATCTGCATCTGGATGCCTGTGCGGCACGGTCCCGCCTGGTGGTGGCGCGCATCCTGGGTGGGCGCGGTTACTGGACTTACGGGTTGGAGCAATATGCGGCGCGGCTCTACGAAGCGGGCGTACCTTTCGCCGCGCTGCCGGGCGACGACAAGCCGGATGCCGAATTGCGCGAACTGTCGACAGTGGCGGATGCGGATTACGACGCGCTCTGGTCGGCATTGGTCGAGGGCGGACCGGCCAATGCCGCCACGTTCCTGGCCCAGGCCAAGGCGATGCTGGACGACAAACCGCGCCCCGCGCCGCCGAGGCCCTTGTTGCGGGCGGGGCTCTATTGGCCAGGTCAGACGGCCCCCAGCCTGGGCATGCTGCGGGCGGAATGGACCGCGAGCGCCCCGGTCGTCCCGCTGATCTTCTACCGGGCGCTGTTGCAGGGCGCGGGGCTGAACCCGATAAACCGCCTGACCCGGGTCCTGCTGCGAGAAGGGCTGAACCCGATGCCGGTTTTCGTGGCCTCGTTGAAGGATCCCGTCTCGGCCGCGACGCTACGTGCCCTATTCCGCGAAGCCCCGCCCGAAGCGATCCTGAACCTGACCAGCTTCGCCGTGGGCGACCCGCAGGCGAACCCGTTGACCGTGCCCGAAGCCAATGCGGCGCCGGTCTTTCAAGCGGTGCTCTCGTCGGGAACCGAACAGGCCTGGCGCGAAGGCCTGACCGGCCTTAACGCCCGCGACATCGCGATGAACGTCGCCCTGCCCGAACTGGACGGCCGCGTCCTGACCCGCGCCGTGGGCTTCAAGGGCGAGGCGTTCTTCGACGAAGCGACGCAGTGTCCCATCGCGACCTGGAAAGCGGATGGTGAGCGGATCGGCTTCGTTGCCAAGCTGCTGGCCAATCAATGCCGCCTGCGCCGAACGCCTGCGCCCGACAAGCGCATCGCCCTGATCCTGGCCAATTATCCTAACCGCGACGGGCGCCTGGCCAACGGGGTGGGCCTCGATACGCCCGCCGCGACGGTTCACGTGTTGAACCTGCTGCGCGGCGCCGGCCATGCGGTGACCGATATCCCAACCGACAGCGTCGACCTGATGGACTCTCTTTTGGCCGGCCCCACCAATTGGCTGACCGACCGGGCGGAGCGTTTTGGGGGCGAGCGGCTCACCCTATCGGATTACGAGACGTTCTACGCCACCCTGCCCCTGGCCGCCCGACAGCAGATCGAGGACCGCTGGGGCCGCCCCGAAGATGACCCCTTCGTTACCAGTCCAGGAATACGCAACTTGGACGGCGCGGCCGAGCCCGCCTTCGCCCTGGCGATCCACCGTTTCGGCCACGTCCTTGTCGGCCTGCAACCGGCGCGCGGGTACAATGTGGATCCGACCGACAGCTATCATTCGCCGGACCTGGTTCCCCCGCACCATTATCTGGCCTTCTACGCTTGGCTGCGATCTTGGGACGTCCATGCGGTCGTCCACATGGGCAAGCACGGCAATCTCGAATGGCTCCCCGGTCGCTCCACCGCGCTCGGGCCGGACGACTGGCCCGAGATCGCCCTCGGGCCGATCCCCCATCTCTATCCGTTCATCGTCAACGATCCCGGCGAAGGCACCCAGGCCAAGCGCCGAGCTCAGGCGGTGATCGTCGATCATCTCACCCCGCCGCTCACCCGCGCCGAAACCTACGGACCGCTCCACGACCTCGAAGCGCTGGTGGACGAGTATTACGATGCCGCCAATGTGGATCCCCGGCGGGTGGCCCATCTGCGGGAAGAGATCGTCAGCCTGGCACGGACCAGTGGGCTGGACGTCGACGCGGGGATGAAAGGCGAGGACGATTTATCCAAGCTGGACGCCTATCTCTGCGAGTTGAAGGAGGCGCAGATCCGCGACGGTCTGCATATCTTCGGACACTCGCCGACGGGGGACCTTCGGGACAACCTGCTTCAGGCCCTGGTCCGCCTGCCCCGTGGCGACGGCGAGAGCCTGCCGCGCGCCATCGCATCCGATCTGGGCTTGGCTTTCGACCCTTTGGATTGCGACATGGCCGCGCCTTGGACCGGCCCACGCCCGGTGATCCTCGCGGGCGACACCCCTTGGCGCAGCCATGGTGACACCGTGGAACGCATCGAACACTTATCGGCCCGCCTTCTGCGTGGCGACGCGACGCCGCCCGGGCCGAAGACAGCGGTCACGCTGGATGAGGCCGCCGCCCTGCGCGCCACGCTCGACCGATGCGGCCCGGCCGAGGGGGAGGGGCTCCTCACCGGCCTTGCAGGCCACTTCGTCGCCCCTGCGCCATCCGGCGCCCCGACCCGCGGGCGGCCCGATGTCTTGCCGACCGGGCGCAATTTCTACTCGGTCGACAGTCGCGCCGTCCCCACACCCACGGCCTGGAAGCTGGGCTGGAAAAGCGCCAACCTCCTGATCGAGCGCCACCTACAAGACCACGGCGACTGGCCCCGCACGATGCTTCTGACGGCCTGGGGCACCGCCAATATGCGCACCGGCGGAGACGATATCGCCCAGGGCCTGGCACTGATGGGCGTGAAGCCCAGATGGGATGCTGCCAATCGCCGCGTGACCGGGTTCGAGATTATCCCCCATACGGCCCTGGGACGCCCCCGCGTGGATGTCACGTTGCGCGTCTCGGGTTTCTTTCGCGATGCCTTTCCCAGCCAGATGACCTTGTTCGACGCGGCCGCGCGGGCCGTGCAGGCCCTGGACGAACCGGAGGCGGTCAATCCGGCCGCAACCCGCGCCCGCGCGGGTGAGGGACGCGCCCGCGTCTACGGCTCCAAGCCCGGAGCGTATGGCGCGGGTCTCCAGGCGCTGATCGACGAGCGGGTCTGGACCGACACGGCCGATCTGGGGGCGGCCTATCTCGAATGGGGCGGCTATGCCTACGGCTCCGGCGAGGGCACCCCGGATCACGACGGTTTGAAACAACGTCTGTCGCAGACGGAAGCGGTGGTCCAAAATCAAGACAACCGGGAACACGATCTGTTGGATTCGGACGATTACTATCAGTTCGAGGGTGGCGCGGCAGCGGCCATCGAGGCGTTGCAGGGCCGGGCGCGCCCGATCTATCACAACGACCATTCCAGACCCGAGCGTCCCGTCATCCGCACGCTGGACGAAGAAATCGGCCGCGTGGTGCGGTCGCGGGTCGTGAACCCGAAATGGATCGCGGGCGTCAAGCGGCACGGCTATAAGGGCGCCTTCGAGATCGCGGCGACGGTCGACTACCTCTTCGCCTTCGCCGCGACGACTGGGGCCGTCCGGGATCACCATTTCGACCTGGTCCATGCCGCGATCCTGGAAGACGAGGCCACGCGCGACTTCATCGCCGAGGCCAACGCCCCGGCCTTGGCCGATATCGCCGACCGCCTGCGCGAGGCGATCGACCGAGGGCTTTGGCAGCCGCGGTCGAACTCGGCCCGGGCCCTGATCGACGCACACGCGCGGTGACCCGCGCGCTCTTTCTCTGCGGGAAGGCCAGGATGCGGAGTCCGACCGCCGCCCAGATCGCCAGCCGATGGGCGGAAACGGATTACGCGGGTCTCTCGAACGATGCCGATGTTCCGCTAGACCGGGACCACGTGGAATGGGCCGATGTGATTTTCGTGATGGAGCGACGCCAGGCCAAACGCCTGAAGGCCCAGTTCAACGATCTGCTGGCCCATAGGCGGGTCGTCCTGTTGGATATCGCGGATCGCTACGCCTTCATGGAGCCGGACCTGGTCGAGCGTCTGACCCCGCGCCTGCGGGCCGCGCTGGCAGGCTGAGACCGTTACGAAAACGTCGCAAACACCACGCAGATGTGACGCTTGAACAGCAGGATGATGGTAGCCCCACGGGGCGGAACCGGCGAAAACGGGGGGACTGGTTTGCCCCTACGGAACCCTTGCCATGCGTCGTCTCATCGTTCTGCTTCTTGCTTTCTTTCCCCTGCCATCGCTCGCTGAGCGGACCCCGCCAGCGGCCATCCTCGACGCATTCGTGCGCGACCGGCTGACCGAGTCCGTGATGTTGATGGATCAGCATTTCCGCGTGTCGGAAACGGGCCAATACTACGATTTCATCCAGATCGGGCAGCCCCAGCCCGCAAATGCGCCGTCTTCCATCGCGGCCACGGGTCTGGGCCTCATCTCGTTGGCCATCGGCGATGCGCTGAACCTGATCCCCGATGCCGAGGCCAAGGCGGCGACCACCCTGCGCCATCTGACGGGGCGCGGCGCGCATCCCGGGTTCGAACTGATCCGCTCCCCCTCGGGCTGGTATCCCCATTTCATCGACCCGCTGACGGGCGTCCCCGTGAACGGATCCGAGGAAAAGTTCTCGACCATCGACACCGCCCTGCTGGCGGCCGGGGCCGCGACAGCGATGCGATATTTCGCGGCCAAGAGCTATGCCGAGGGTCGGGGTGCATCCGAGGTCCATGCGTTGGCACGCGAGTTGATCGACACCGTTGACTGGAACCACGCAATCAAAAGCGTGGATCGGGGTCTGTTGCATCTGGTCTTCTATGGGCCCGAGGAGCGGCCGAGCGAGAACGTCTTCGCCAACCCGTTCGACGAATATGTTATGCTGCCCTGCCTCGCCATGCGGGCCGAACGGCTGATGGGCTATGTCGGCCCGGCCCATGAGCTGTTCCAACGACATTATTCCGATGCCGCCGCCTTTCCCATGGTCGCGCGGGGCGAGCAGACCCTGGTGGCAAAACCGTCGGGCTACATCCCCGCCCATTTCACCCACCAATTCGCCTTCTTCCATTGCCCCGAAATCGGCGATCAGCCGGCCTTTCGGGCAGAACTGTTCGAGTTGGCCGCCGCCGACCGAGCCTTCTTCGACGCCCGCCGGGCGGAGGCATCTGGGACCTTTCCAGCGGCTCTTTGGGGCCATGGCGCGGGGACCGAGATCCGGTTCCGGCCCGATGGCAGTCTGGACGGTCAGGGCTACGGCGTGGCGCGGGTGGACGAGAACCCGCACGACGCGGCGTCGCCGGCGATCATGGCGGGCTTCGCCCCGCTGTGGCGCAGCGGCGAGCCGGGGGATCCCATGACCGACCTCTATGAGCTCTGGCAGGCGGAGACGTGCCGCTACGACCATGCTGGGCTTGGCTTTCTGTGGCGCTGTTCGGCACGCGAGCCGCAGCATGCCGTGGCGCGGGTCGAGGCCGTCGATTTCAGCACCTACGTCCTGGGATTGGCGGCGCGGGATCGGGATCTGGGGATCGGGTTCCTGCGCCTCTTCGGTCCCTGACGGTCCCTCATCGGCCCGAGCGGACATTGGATCGTGTTCACGGGGATCGGCTGCAATCGAGCGACAGGTTGACCAGGGCAATGTCGCCGACAGCCGAGCCGGGGATCACGACACAGCCGGTCACCGTTTCGGTCGCCTGTACCGCCGACCGGGTCACGGCCCGTGGATCAGGACGCCAAGCCACATTCATCCGGGTTGCCTGCGCCGTCTCCAGGTTCCAATTGACGCGGAAATCGTGACCGCCAGCGTGCGCGATGCCCGACCGGTCAAAGCGATCCAGGGGGTGGGGCGCGCCACAAGCGGTCAAAAGCAAGCTTATGCTGACAAGAAGACGGATCATTCAGCGTGGATGACGCAGGAAGCTTAACGAATTGCTAATCACTGCATCCTCACGCAGCGGCGCGACAACCCGTCTTGCGCCCCCACGATCCCCCATGTGCCATCTCATCATCTTGGACGATTGCCATCAAAGCCGTGACCATGCGACGCGGGGCGCCAGACATAGATGGCCAGCCCTGTCGTTCAGGACCACCGGGCTAAAGCGCCAGACCGGCATGGGCCCGAGGGGGAAGAGCATGTGACCGCGCTCCTCCACGGCGAGGCTCAAGATATGCAGAGGCGGCTTCGATTCGGTCGCCGCCTGGAAAGAGCCGCCCAGGTCGGGTCGGACCAACCGTCCGGGCGAAGCGACGGGCGCCACAACACGGTCACCGGGCGCGGACACGCGACCGATCCCGCTTGACGTCGGGCCGGGGCTGCCGGATCGTCGAATGCCCAAGCTCCGGAGGCTCCATGGCAGACGACACACCCAGCGCCGACGACACCGCCCGTCACAACGCCAAGATGGCCAAGAAGAAGGCCGCCCGCGACAAGATCATGGCCACCAAGACCGAGGAGAAGGGCCTGGTGATCGTGCATACCGGGAAGGGGAAGGGGAAATCCTCCTCCGCCTTCGGCATGATCTTCCGCTGCATCGCCCACGGGATGCCCTGCGCCGTGGTGCAGTTCATCAAGGGCGGCATGGGGACGGGCGAGCGGGACCTGATCACGGGGCATTTCAGCGACTTGTGCGAGTTTCGCACCATGGGAGAGGGCTTCACCTGGGAGACGCAGGACAAGTCGCGCGACATCGAAATGGCCCAGGCGGCTTGGGCGAAAGCGCAGGAACTGATCAGGGATCCGAAGCACCGGATGGTGCTGCTGGATGAGATCAACATCGCGCTGCGCTACGATTACGTGGATGTGGCAGAGGTGGTGGATTTCTTGAAGACCCAGAAGCCGCCAATGAGCCATGTGGTCCTGACGGGCCGGAACGCCAAGGAGGAGTTGGTCGATCTGGCCGATCTGGTGACCGAGATGGAATTGGTGAAGCATCCGTTCCGGTCGGGCGTGAAGGCCCAGGCAGGGGTGGAATTCTAGCGAGACCAGCGGCGCTTTGCCGCCGGGGCCCAGGGGGCGGTGCCATTCAATGCGGAAACGCGCGATAACGTCTTGAGCCCCCTGCGAGACGTGACAGATGCCCGACACCGCGAAAGGCGCCCCGCGCGTCGAGTTGGATTACAGCAAGCCGCCGCGCGACTTCTTCTTCGCCCCCGGGGTCGATGCGGGGCTCTGGACGACGGCCCCCCTGCCGGAGATGTGGACGACGCACGCGCCCGGGCGTATCGCCGCGGCCTCGGTTGCCGAACACGCCCCCTTCGCCGAGCAGATCGAGAGCCATATCCACACCCATTTCCGCCGCCGCACCTTCAAGAAGGCCCTGGAATTGAAGACGGTGCCCGTCGTGCTGGAAGACCTGACGACGGAAGGGCATTTCCTGGCCGTGGGCAACAAGTACCTGCTGACCGGGGCTGCCGGGACGCGGCTGCGCAATCGCTATGCCTGGTATCACGACCATCCGGAGGCGGCCGATGCCGCCACGGCCGCCTATTTCGCCGAATTGCAGGCCGCCGATCCCGTGCCGCCGATCTGGGATGGCACGAGGGATGGGCTGGATTTCGTCATAGACGCGCGGAACCCCTTCAACTTCTACCACTTTGCGACCGAAGCGTTGTGCCTGCTCTGCGCGGTGGATCGCGACGATTTCGGCGGTCGCGTTTTCATCCATTGCGACCGGTCGGACGTGAAGCCCTTCATCCAGGCCTGGGTCGATCAGATCTTCCCGCGTCTGGTGGACCGCGTCTCCTTCCTGTCGGGTCAGCACCGCTACGACCGCTGCCTGTCTCTGTTGAATGCACGCCATCTCTACTACCAATCCGGCCCCGCCGTGATGGCCGACGTGGACGAGATCGCGCCGCCAAGCCATTACTGGAAGGGCCGCGATCCAGACCGCATGTCGCTATCGGTCCTGGCGATGAATTCCTGCGACGAGATGCTGCTCCGCCTGCGCAAGACCGCCCTGGCCCGGATCGAGGGCGGAGATTGGGACCATCTGCCCCGCCGCTTCTGGGTTGGCCGCAAGTCGAACCGCGTGCGGCCCATGGCAGGCGAGGAGGCGCTGGCCACCGCTTTGGCCGAGCGGGATTTTCGGATTATCTACTTCGAGGATTATTCACCCCTTGAGCAAGTCGCCTTGATGGCGCGCGCCGAGGTCATGATGTCTTATCACGGCGCGGGTTTCGCCAACATGCTCTTCGCCGCGCCCGAAACCCATTGCATCGAGATCGGACATCTTCAGACCTGTCTCTTCCGCTGGCAGGATTTCATGCCCCATACGATCGTGTCGGGCTGCCGCTACACATCGCTGTTTGCGGATTTCAATGTCGATACGCCCCAAGGCGAAGTCGAAATCCGGTCCCGACCCCTGTTGGCGGTGCAATTGGGTGATGCGGGGCGGCGACGGGTGCTGTCCTACGTGGACGCCATCCTGGGTGACACGCGCGAGGCCGATACCGAATGGGCCGCGCGGATAGCGGACATGCTGGCTCGGACCGGGGACGACGCTGCGTTGCTGCGGTTTCTGGACGGGCATCCGGACATGGTGGCCGACGATCCGGATCTGCTGATTCACCGCGCCAACCTGCATCTGGATGCCGCTGAGGACGTCGCGGGCCGTGCCCTTCTGGAACGCGCGTGGGAGGCAACGGGCGACCGGCCCTTCCTGCTGGAACGTCTGGTCCTGCTTTATGACCGAGCCGGCTTGCCTGCCCCTTGGGAAGACCTGCATCGTCAGCGATATCCCAGGCGTTCAGGTGTTTTGGGCAAAAAGCTAAGGCGCCAGCGGCGGCTCTCGAAGGGCTAGGCGGATCGGACCTTTCGCGGTCAGCGGATCGACGGGCCGCCCCCGTTGCGTTGCCACGATGTCAGGCGACATGGCAGCCACGCGGCGGATATCGGCCATTAGCGGGCGCCAATTTTCGGCCAGGGCGCGGGCAACTTCAGACGGGCAGATCGTCTTCCGCGCACGAGCGGCGCACATGGCCCGAAGCTGTATGGCGATCGCCGCATCCCCGGGCCGATCGGTCATCGCCGGAAGGGCAGGTCCGCCAAGGTGACCGATCGCGGGCCGTCCGATAGGTCGATCCAAAGATCGTCCTCCGCCCCGATCAAGACCATGGCGACGCCGATATTGCGATCCAACCGCCGGGACCGCGCGATCTCGCTGACGGTGCCGACCTGCGCATCGCCCCGCATCAAGGGCAGCGGATGGGCATTCGCCGTTACCGGCGAACCGGCAATGACGACACCTGTGCGCCTTCGGGATGGCCCCGCGGCATGACGCGCCGCCAGGGCCCCGCGCCCGATGAAGTCGTGTGGGCCGTCCAGGTCGACGAACTTGCCCAACCCCATCTCGAACGGATCGGCCGGATGCGTCTGCCGCCGCATATCCGCCCCGTAGGAGATCAAGCCGCTCTCGATCCGTTCCACGTCATTGGGTGCGCCGGGTCCGATATCCCAACTCATCCCGGTTGCTTTGACCAACCCCCACAGGTCCGAGCCGCGTGTCGCGTCCATCAGATATAGCTCGAACCCGCCCTGCTTGGACCAGCCGGAGCGGGCGAGCACCAGCGGGATACCGTCGAGAGACGCCTCTTGAAACGCGAATGGCCGCATGCCGCGGATCTCGTCCCCGAACAGGGCCGCCGCGACCTCGACCGCCTTCGGGCCCTGAATCGCCATGGGCGAAACGTCCGGTTCATGGACGCGGACATCCATCCCCCGCTCGCGCGCGATGGCGGCGGCCCATAGATGCAGGTCACTGTCCGCCGCCGACAACCAGACCAGATCGTCCCGGAGCGGCATCAGCACCGGATCGTTGATGAGCCAACCGTCATGGTCGCAGATCGGCACATAGCGGCCCTGGCCGACCGGCGTGTCGTCCAGATCGCGGGGCGTCAACACCTGCGCCAGACGCCCGGCATCGGAGCCCTCTAGCGCGACCTGCCGTTGCGCGGCAACGTCCCACATGGCGACACCGTGGATCAGCCGGTCATACTCGGCCCCCGGGTCACCGAAATGGCCAGGGATATACATGTGGTTGTAGACGGAAAAGGACCGAACGCCGTCGGCAACCGTCGCATCGAAGAAGGGCGATTTGCGGATGTTGGGCCCGATATGGAGGCGGTACCTCGTCATGGACCGAACCGGACCAGCGTGTGATCCATCCCCGCCAAACGCCGGGCGATGATCGGCGCGATCTCGTCCCAGTCGCCATCCGCCAATCCGGCCCCGATCAGCGGGTAGCCGATCTGGGCTTCTGGGAACCGGTCCGCGATTTCACCGAAACAAGCGTCGATGGCACCGTAATCCACCTTCCGGCCCCGACCACGCCAATGGAACTGGGTGTAGGCGTTGACGATGGTCAACCGCCGCCCGTCGCGCATGACCCCGGCTGAAGAGATCGTGCCCAGCTTGGCGCGATCGCCGACCGGGGTGGCCCGGTCGGCGGCCTGAGCCTCCGGGAAGGTTTGCGCAATGGCCTTCGCGATCCCGGCCCCCATCGTGCCGTGGCAGTTGCAGCCATGGACGATCACGTCGAACGCACCGTCCAGGGCCAATGCGATCAGATCGCCCTGGACGACTTTCACGACAGCGCTTGGTCGCAGCGCAAGCAGACCCCGTCATGGCCGTGATGGCCCACATCGGGCAGGATCTTCCAGCAGCGCTGGCATTTTCCGCCTTGGGCATGGGCGAAGACGACGGCGACGCCTGGCTCGCCCTCGGCGCGGAACGCGTCGTCGGGCGCCGGGTCGGTCGTCACGGTGATCGCCGAGGTGATGCAAATGTCATCGAACGGAACGTCCGACAGCAGGGCCGCCGTGGCCTCGTCCACGTGGACGATGGGCGCGGCTTCCAGGGACGACCCGATGGTCTTGTCCCGGCGCTGCACTTCCAACGCCCCGGTCACCGCCCGGCGCACGGCCCGGATACGGGCCCACTTTTCGGCCAGCGCGTCGTCGCGCCAACCGGGCCGCGGCGCCGGGAAATCTTGCAGGTGGACCGAGGACTCATCGCCCGGATGCACCTCCAACCAGACCTCCTCCATCGTGAAGGGCAGGATGGGGGCCAGCCACGTGGTCAGCCGGTCGTGCAGCAGGCGCAGGACCGTCCGCGCCGAGCGGGCGCGCAGGGTGTCGCCGTCGCAATAGAGCGCGTCTTTGCGGATGTCGAAATAAAAGGCCGAGAGGTCCAGCGTGGCGAATTGGAAGATGGCTTGGAACACCTCGGCGAAATCGTAGCGGGTGTAGGCATCGCGCACCTGGTCATCCAGTTCCGACAAGCGGTGCAGAACCCAGCGCTCCAATTCCGGCATCTCCAGCGGATCGGCCTCTTCGCCCGTGCCGATGGAGCCCAGCATGAACCGCAACGTGTTCCGCAGGCGGCGGTAGCTGTCGGCCACGCCCTTCAGGATCTCGGGCCCGATCCGGTGGTCCGCCGTGTAGTCGACGGTCGCCACCCAGAGGCGCAGGATGTCGGCGCCGTATTGGTCGACGATGTCCTGGGGCGCGATGGTGTTGCCGATGGACTTGGACATCTTCATGCCCTTCTCGTCCATCGTGAAGCCGTGGGTGACAACAGCGCGGTAAGGCGCGCGGCCCAGCGTCACCGAGCCCTGGAGCAGCGAGGAATGGAACCAGCCGCGATGCTGGTCGGTGCCTTCCAGATAGACGTCGGCCAGGCCGTCCGCGGTGCCGTCTTCGCGGTCGCGAAGGGTGAAGGCGTGGGTCGACCCTGAATCGAACCAGACGTCCAGGATGTCGGTGACCTGGTCCCAGTCTTCGGGGTCGTAATCGTTGCCCAGGAAGCGCGCCTTGGCGCCGGGCTTGTACCAGGCATCGGCGCCCTCCTCCTCGAAGGCGGCGATGATGCGGGCGTTGACAGCGTCGTCGCGGAGGAGGAAGTCCGGATCGTCCGCCTTGGCGCCGCGCTTGGTGAAGCAAGTGAGCGGCACGCCCCAGGCGCGCTGGCGGCTGAGCACCCAGTCGGGACGGTTCTCGATCATGGAGTGGAGGCGGTTGCGCCCCGTTTTCGGCGTCCATTCGACCAGGCGGTCGATGGAGGTCAAGGCGCGGCTCCGGACCGTCTCGCCGTATTCGTCCTTGCCGTCGCCGACGGGTTTGTCGATGGCGGCGAACCATTGGGGCCGGTTCAGGCGGATAACGGGCGCCTTGGACCGCCAGGAATGGGCGTCGGAGATGGTGAGGCGCTTGCGGGCCAGCAGGCCGCCGACCTCCACCAGCTTGTCGATGACGGCCTTGTTGGCACCGCCGGGCTTCTTGCCGTCGCGGCTGAGGATGTATTGTCCGCCGAAGAAGGGGAGGTCTTGGCGGAAGCTGCCGTCGGCCTCGATGTTGTAGGTCATGGGCAGGCCGTGGGCTTGGCCGATCTGGTAATCGTCGTCGCCGTGGCTGGGGGCGGTGTGGACGAAGCCGGTGCCCGCGTCATCGGTGACGTGGTCGCCGGGGAAGAGGGGGACGTCGTAATCCCATTCCTCGTTCTCGGTCGTGCCGCGCAGCGGGTGAGAGCAGATTATCCTTCTAACTATGCCAGAGCCGACCCCACAGACTTGGCGCCACATCCCCTCTCCCAGCCTGGCAGCAGTAAAGACTTCTGGAGCCAAGCGTTCGGCGATGAAGTATCGGTCCCCCACTTTCGCCCAGCATTCTTCCGGAGTGTCAACGACCTCATAGAGCCCGTAGCTCACGTCCTCCGAAAAGCAGATGGCTTGGTTCTGGGGGATAGTCCAAGGCGTGGTCGTCCAGATGAGAACCGAAGCGGGCTTCTCCGAGTAGGAAGCGCCTTCGGCACCATCTCCAAAGTCAGTGACAGGAAACGGCACCCAAACCGCATCCGTCTGCCGGTCGTGGTACTCCACCTCGGCCTCGGCCAGCGCGGTCTTCTCCACCGGCGACCACATGACGGGCTTGGAGCCCTGATAGACGAGGCCGTTCATCAGGAAGGTCTGGAACTCGGCCGCGATCACCGCTTCGGCGTGATAAGCCATGGTGAGGTAGGGATCGGCCCAGTTGCCGGTGACGCCCAGACGCTTGAACTCCTC